>DATCUG010000149.1:0-11644 GCA_036567525.1 Streptosporangiaceae bacterium
GTCCTTGTCACCGCCACCTGCACGCAACACCTTGATGGTATGCGGGAGCGGCCCGCCGCGCCGCTGCCGGTGCCCGCGGCGGGGCCCGTGTTCCCCAGCAATTCACATAGCGGCTGGGATTTGGTCATCCTGGATTTAACCGGCATCCAGCCCGGGATCTGGGCGGATGGGTCAGCGGCCCTGGTTGGCGACCGCCGCGGCGGCGGCCTCGGCGGCCTGCGGGTCGAGGTAGCGGCCGCCCGGCACCTTGGGCCGGTAGTCCGCGCCGAGCTCGTAGACCAGCGGGATCCCGGTCGGGATGTTCAGCCCGGCGATCTCCTCGTCGGAGATGCCGTCCAGGTGCTTGACCAGGGCGCGCAGCGAGTTGCCGTGCGCGGTGACGAGCACGGTCCGGTCCGCGGCCAGGTCGGGGACGATCGCGTCCAGCCAGTACGGCAGCAGCCGGCCGAGCACGTCCTTGAGGCACTCGGTACGGGGCAGCAGGTCCGGCGGCAGCAGCGCGTAGCGGGGGTCGGCCACCTGGGAGTACTCATCGTCGTCGGCCAGCGGCGGCGGCGGCACGTCGTAGGACCGGCGCCACAGCATGAACTGCTCGTCGCCGAACTCGGCGCGGGTCTGCGCCTTGTTCTTGCCTTGCAGCGCCCCGTAGTGCCGCTCGTTCAGCCGCCAGGACCGGCGGACCGGCAGCCAGAGCAGGCCGGCCTCCTGCAGGGCCAGGTGCGCGGTCTGGATGGCCCGGGTCAGCACTGAGGTGTGCAGCACATCCGGCCGCAGGCCCGACTCGCGGAGCAGCTTGCCGCCGGCCACCGCCTCCTCGGCACCCTGCGCCGAGAGCCCGACGTCCACCCACCCGGTGAACAGGCCCTCCGCGTTCCACGTACTTTCCCCATGCCGCAGCAGCACCAGCGTCGTCATACTCCCGAGCCTATCGGGGCGCCAAAGGCCGCCAGGCGGTTCGGGGGGTGCGGGGGGAATCCCCCCGCCGGGGCGCCGAGGCGGGCCGCGCCGGAGGCGTGCTGCCCGCCGAGAAGCCGCTCGGCGCGAAGCGGCGATCGGGGGTCTGGGGGTCGCCCCCCAGATTAATACTGCTCGGGAATCACCTCACTGGCCCAGTGGTTCAGCTAGCGGAGGTGCATGCCAGTGCCGCGACGCTTCCCCCGGCGGATCGCGACCATCAGTGTGCACACCTCGCCGCTGGAGCAGCCAGGTACCGGGGACGCCGGGGGCCTGAACGTCTACGTGGTCGAGGTGGCCAAGCGGCTGGCCGGCCGCGGTGTTGAGGTCGAGATCTTCACCCGGGCGGTATCCCGTGACGCCCCGCCTGAGGCCGAGCTGGTGCCCGGGGTGCTGGTCCGGCATGTGCCGGCTGGCCCGTTCGAGGAGCTGGACAAGGCCGACCTGCCTGCTCAGCTATGTCATTTCACGTTCGAGGTGCTGCGCGCCGAGGCCGGCTTCGCGCCCGGCCGTTATGACCTGGTGCACGCGCACTACTGGCTGTCCGGCCAGGTAGGCCTGGTGGCCCGGCAGCGCTGGGGCGTGCCGCTGGTGCACTCCATGCACACCCTGGGCCGGGTGAAGAACTCCGCCCTGGCCCGCGGCGACCAGGCCGAACCGGAGGTGCGGCTGCGCGGCGAGAGCGAGGTAGTGTCCACCGCGGACCGGCTGGTCGCCAACACCGACGAGGAAGCACACCAGCTCGTCGGGCTGTACGGCGCCGATCCGGCCAAGGTGTGGACGGTCAACCCCGGCGTCGACCTGACCGTGTTCCAGCCCGGGCCGTCCGCCGCGGCCCGGCGGCGGCTGGGCCTGCCCGCCGACGGGGTGGTGGTGCTGTTCGCCGGCCGGGTGCAGCCGCTCAAGGCCCCGGACATCGTGCTGCACGCCGCGGCCCAGCTGGTGCGGGACGATCCTGGGCTGGCCCGCCAGCTCAGCCTGGTGTTCGTCGGCGGCCCGAGCGGGACCGGCCGGGCCGACCCGGACGGGCTCACCGAACTGGCCCGTGAGCTGGGCATCGCCAGCCTGGTCCGGCTGGAGCCGCCGTGCCCGCAGGCCGAGCTGGCCGACTGGTACCGGGCCGCGACCGTGGTCATGGTGCCCTCGCACTCCGAGTCGTTCGGGCTGGTCGCGATGGAAGCGCAGGCGTGCGGCACGCCAGTCATCGCCGCGGCGGTGGGTGGGCTGCGCACCGCGGTCAGGCACGGCGAGTCCGGCATCCTGGTGGCTGACCATGACCCGGCCAGCTACGCGCAGGCGCTGCGCGAGCTGATCACGACTCCGGGCCGCCGCGCGGCGCTGTCCCGTGGCGGCGTCACGCACGCCGCCCGGTTCGGCTGGTCGCGCACCGTGGACCGGCTGCTCGGCGTGTACGCCGGCGCGATGACCAGCACCCCCGCCCCCGCCCTCCCCTCCTGACCCCGGGCCACTTATCACCCCGCGTGCTCGCCTTGCCGACATGTCACCCCGGATGCCCGGACAAACCGGGCAAAGTGCCCAGGCTTCCGCGCATCTGGGGTGAAGAGTCAGGGGTCCGGCGCATCTGGGGTGAAGAGTCAGGGGTCCCGCGCATCTGGGGTGAAGAGTGGGGGGAGCGGGGGGTGCGGTTGGATGGGTGGCATGAGTGAGCCAGCGTCCGGGAGCCGGGAGGCCGCGGCCAGGGCCACCCGGGAGGCTACCGCCAAGGCCATTGAGAACGCCCTGACCGAACTTGGAGTCGACTGGCAGAGTCCGCAGCCGGGGAGTTTCCTGGTCAAGCTGGAGGGGCAGCACAAGCTGGCCACCATGACCTGGCTCATCGCCGGGCGGCACAGCCTGCATGTGGAGGCGTTCTTCTGCCGCCAGCCGGACGAGAACCACGCCCAGTTCTACCGGTTCCTGCTGGAACGCAACGGCCGGATGTACGGGGTGCACTTCGCGCTCGACCCCACCGGCGACGTGTACCTGGTCGGGCGGCTCCCGCTCAGCTCGATGGACACGGCCGAGGTGGACCGGATCCTGGGCTGCGTGCTGACCTACTCGGACGACAACTTCGACCCCGCGCTGGCCATCGGCTTCGCGTCGTCGATCCGCCGCGAGTGGGCGTGGCGGGTCAAGCGCGGCGAGAGCCTGGCCAACTTGCGCGCGTTCGCCCGGCTGGCCGACCCGGAACACGACTAACCAATCGCGCCGCGGAGCGCCGATCGGGGGGTTCCGGGGGTCGTCCCCCCGGGCTAGCACTGCAGCTAGGACTTGACCAGCCGGGAGATGGCGGCGGCTGCCTCACGGACCGACTCCCGGCCCTCGTCGCCGCCCGCCCGCACGGCCTCGGTCACGCAGTGCCCAAGGTGCTCTTCGAGCAGCCCGAGCGCCACCGCTTGCAGGGCCCGGGTCACCGCGGACACCTGGGTCAGCACGTCGATGCAGTAGACATCCTCTTCAACCATCCGCTGCAAACCGCGCACCTGGCCCTCGATGCGGCGCAGCCGCTTGAGGTAGGCGTCCTTGTCCTGCGTGTAACCGCGCATGCAGCGAGAATACGCTGGCCCGCGGACGGTTCCGCGGGTCTACCGGGCCGGGCTGACCGATCCGGGTGGGGGTATCGTGCCCGGGCCGGTGGTGCTGCACGCCATCGCGCCCGGGTCGGTGGCCAGCAGCGGCTGGGCCAGCCGGGGCGGGGTGCGGAACGCCGGGTAGCGCAGATCGAGCAGGTCCAGCAGCGGGTGCGCGTTGGCGTCCCGCAGCGTCAGCGCGGGCAGGTTCCACTTGGCCTCGATCAGCGCGCAGATGCTGGTGTGGTCGCTGACCCGGTGCGACACGTAGCCCCGGCGGGCCCACGGCGAGACCATGGCGAACGGCACCCGGAACCCGTACCGGTGGAAGCCGTCATAGCTGGACTCCCCCGCGGGCACGGCGGGCGGGATGCTGTCCGGGGCCAGCGCGGGCGGCGGCGGCACGTGATCGTAGTAGCCGCCGTGCTCGTCGTAGGTCCAGATCAGCAGCGTCCGGTCCCAGGCCGGCCCGGACATCACGGCGCTGATCACCCCGGCGGCGAACTGCTCGCCGAGCGCGACGTTCTGCGGGTTCTCCTCGGACTGGGTGGAGTAGTCCGGCTCGACCAGGCACACGCCGGGCAGCGTGCCCGCCGCCGCGTCGGCGTAGAACTGGGCGATCGGCAGCACCTTGGTGCCCGCGTTCTTCAGGTACAGCTCCGGGTACAGCTCGACCGTGGGCAGGTCGGTGTAGTAATCCCGCCAGCTGATGCCCTGCGCGTCCAGCCGGTCGAAGATGGTGCCGTTCGGCGGGTAGTCGGTCAGCGCGGGCGTGGTGTCATCCACCTGGCCGATCGAGGTGGCCGAGATGAGGAACCGCCGGTTCGGGTAGGTCTGGCCGAGCACCGAGCTGAAGTACCGGTCCGAGATCGGGAACACCGAGGCCAGCGAGTAGTAGAACGGCTGGTCGGCCTGCTCCCAGTAGCCCATGGCCACCGGGCCGCTGCTGGACTCGACGAAGCCGTCGTTCCGGCCGCCCGCGAACTGCACGTGGCTGGCCAGCCAGTCCTGCGCCGGGTGCCCGTCGAGCTGGCAGGTGGTGGGCATCCGGAACGCGTGCTGGATCTCGCCATTGGGGTACGGGTTGCTGGCCAGCGGCAGCGCGCCACGGCCGAGCCGGAACCCGTCGGCGCCCGGCCGCCGGAGCAGGCCGAGCTTGTTGTCGTAGGAGTGGTTCTCCAGCATCAGCACGACGATGTGCTCGAGCTGCGGGATCGTGTCGGTGCCAGCCGGCAGCTTCGGGTAGGGCAGTGAATCCGGCTGGCGGAGGTGGCCAGATTGGCGCCCGGGCGCGAACCGCCACGCCCCGGTGCCCGCTAACGCGCCAGCGGCCAGCCCGCCCTTGAGCACGCTGCGTCTGCTTGGGCTGGGCCCACTAGGCGTGGAAGTCATGCTAGGCCTGGAAGTCATGCCGTGCCCCCTTCTCGTCGCGGCCGGCGCAAAAGTCTCACAGGCACGCCGTACCACGAAGTAGCCACGGGGTGAAGAGCCACGGAACACCGGGGCGGCCGCGCACTAGGCTTCGGCCGAGGCGGCAGCCGCACTGGCGTTCGGCAAAGGACGGGTTGATGGGACCACTGCACGGCGTGCGCGTGATCGAGCTGGAGAGCCTGGCGCCCGCGCCGTTCGGCTGCATGGTGCTGGCCGATCTCGGGGCGGACGTGCTGCGGGTGGACCGGCCCGGGGCGGCCGGCCACCCGGTGGTGCGGCCAACCGACCCGCTGGTCCGGGGCCGCCGGTCGATCCGGCTCAACCTCAAGGACCCGGCCGGCCTGGCCGTGCTGCTGCGCCTGCTGGAGGCGGCGGACGTGCTGGTCGAGGGGTACCGCCCGGGGGTGGCCGAGCGGCTCGGCTTCGGCCCGGCGGCATGCCTGGACCGGAACCCGCGGCTGGTCTACGCGCGGATGACCGGGTGGGGGCAGGACGGGCCGCTGGCCGGGGCGGCCGGGCACGACATCGACTACATCGCGGTGGCTGGCAGCCTGGACCCGATCGGCCGGGCCGGGGAGCGGCCGGTGCCGCCGCTCAACCTGGTCGGCGACTTCGGCGGCGGCGGCATGCTGCTGGCCGTGGGCGTGCTGGCCGCGCTGCTGGAGCGGGAGCGGTCCGGGCGCGGCCAGGTGGTGGACGCGGCCATGGTGGACGGAGCCGCGCTGCTGGCCACGTTCATCCACGGGCTGCGGGCGGGCGGCGCGTGGCGCGACGAGCGGGGCAGCAACCTGCTGGACGGCGGGGCCCCGTTCTACGACACGTACCAGACCGCGGACGGCAAGTTCGTCGCGGTCGGCGCGCTGGAGTCGAAGTTCTACGCCGAACTGGTGCAGCGGCTCGGGCTGGACGTCTCGGACCTGCCGCCGCAGCTCGACCCGGCTGGCTGGCCGGCCCTGCGGGAGCGGCTGACCGCCGCGTTCGGGGCGAAGACGCAGGCCGAGTGGGTGGCTGTGTTCGACGGGTCGGACGCCTGCGTGACCCCGGTGCTCAGCATGGCGGACGCGCCCGGCCACCCGCACAACCAGGCCCGCGGCACGTTCATCGAGGTGGACGGCGTGTGCCAGCCCGCACCCGCGCCGCGGTTCAGCCGGACCCCGGCCGCTACCCCGGCGCCGCCGCCGGTCCCGGGCAGCGATACCGAGGCCGTCCTGACCAGCCTGGGCTACTCGCCAGAAGAGATCACCGCTCTCCGGGACCAGCAGATCGCCTGCTAGAGGGCCCGGATTCCGGGTTTCGGCCTAGTCCGGGGTACTGTCACGGGGTACGGCAATCAGCTGAGCGTACCTGTAGCGAGCAGCGAGGCGAGGAGGTGGCGGCCGTGCTTGGTGATCCTTCCAGTACCACCCCGGCGATCTCGGCCCTCACCCCGGGCCGGGTCGCCGGGTGGTGCTTGATCCCATCCCGACCAATGCCCGCCGGCTGCCCCGTGCTGGGGCCTGTGCCCTAGCCGTGGCCGGGCCGGCGGCCGGAGGAGGCTGCTGTGTCCGAACGGTTTTTTGGTACCGAACGGTTTTTTAGCAGTAACCGCGACCCTGACCGCTGGCGGCGCCGCAACGGGTCCTCGATCACCCGGCGCCTGATCCAGCCGTCCGAACGCACCCTGGCGTCCCGCCAGCTCCGGCAGGACATCGTGTCGCTGGCCGGGCTGATCACCCGCCCCGTGCTGAACCAGGCCGGGGACGAGGTCGGCCGGGTGGTCGACCTGGTGGCCAAGGTCCACGGCAGCGGGGAAACCTATCCGCGGGTGACCGGGATCGTGATCCGGGTCGGCCGCCGCCGGGCGTTCCTGGACAGCTCGGCCATCGACCGGATGCACCGCCGCTCGGTCACGCTCCGCACCGCCCGGCTCGACCTGCGCGAGTTCGCCCGCCGGGAGGGGGAGGTGCTGCTGGCCCGGGACATCATGGATCATCAGCTCGTGGACACCGACGAGATCCAGGTGATCCGGGCGGCCGACCTGTACCTGGCCCAGGTCGGCGAGCAGATCCGCCTGGTCGGCGTGGACGTCAGCCTGCAGACCCTGCTCCGGCGGCTGGGGCCGCGCCGGTTCCGCTGGCATCCCACCCCGGACCGGGTGATCGACTGGGCCTGCATCGAGTCGTTCGGGGCGGACTCGCCGGAGGAGCCCGCGGCGGTGAAGCTGCGCACCCCGCATGCCGCGCTGCGCCGGCTGCGCCCGGCCGAGCTGGCCGACGTGCTGGAGGGGCTGGGCCGGTCCGGCCGCCAGGAGGTGCTGGACAGCCTGGATGACGACCTGGCCGCCGACGCGCTGGAGGAGATGGAGCCGCACGAGCTGACCGCGCTGCTCCGCGAGGTGGAGCCGGCCCGGGCCGCCGAGCTGATCGCCGGGATGGAACCGGACGAAGCGGTGGACGCGCTGCGCGACCTGGACGACGAGGAACGAGCCGCGCTGCTGGCCCAGATGCCCCAGCCGAAGCAGCGGGAACTGGTCAAGCTGCTCGGCTATCCAGGCGATGAAGCGGGCGGGATCATGACCAGCGTGCTGGCTACCGCCGGTCCGGGCGAGACCGTGGCCGAGGTGAGCCAGCGGCTGGCCGAGCAGACCGGGCACAGCACCGAGATCGACTCGGTGGCGGTGCTGGACGAGACGGGCGTGCTGCTCGGCGACGTGTCCGCGTTCGACCTGCTGGTCAGCGACGGCGAGCAGGCGGTGGGCGAGCTACTCGACCCGGACAATCCCCCAGTGACCCTGCACCCGGACGCCGACCTGGACCTGGTCGCCACCGAGCTGGTCGAGTCACGGCGGTCCTCGCTGCTGGTGGTGGACGAGAACGGGCGGCCGCTGGGCCGGATCCTGGCCGACGACGTGCTGGACGCCCTGGTGCCCGGCCACGGCCGCCTGCACTTCCCGAGGCTCTTGCAGTGACGTCCACGGGGAGGCGCGAAGAAGAATCCGTGGAGCTGGCCCGGGCCCGGGCCCGGACGGGGTTTACCTCCCTGACCCGGGTGCGGGCCGGCGGGGTCCGGCTGATCCGGTCCCGGCGCGGCCGGATCTGGATGATCCTGGCCATCGCCGGGCCGGGCGTGGTGGCCGCCAACGCGGGCAACGACGCGGCCGGCATCGCCACCTACGCCTCGGCCGGGTCCCAGTTCGTCTACCGGACGCTGTTCTTCATGGTGCTGGTCACCATCGCGCTGGTGCTGGTCCAGGAGATGGCGGTCCGGCTCGGCACGCACACCGGCAAGGGCCTGGCCGCGCTGATCCGGGAGCAGTTCAGCCTGCGGCTCACCGCGGTCGCGCTGTTCTGCGTACTGCTGGCCAACACCGGGCTGGTGGTGTCGGAGTTCGCTGGCATCGGGGCCGCGTTCGAGCTGCTCGGGGTGAGCCGGTACGTCATCATCCCGATCGCGGCCGTGGCCATCTGGGCGCTGGTCGTGTTCGGCTCCTACCGGTACGCCGAGCGGGTGTTCCTCATCCTGTCGCTGGCCTTCCTGGCGTACCCGGTGGCCGCCGTGCTCGGCCACCCCAACTGGGCCGAAGTCGGCAGCAACCTGGTCATCCCGCACTTCCTGTACACCAAGAGCTTCCTGCTGCTCGGGGTGGCGCTGATCGGCACCACGGTCAGCCCGTACATGCAGCTGTACGCGGCGGCTGGCGTGGTGGACAAGGGCGCCGACGCGGCCGACTACCCGCGGGCCCGGATCGACGCGATCTCCGGCGCGCTGTTCGCCTGCATCATCTCCGTCACGATCATCATCGCCACCGCGGCGGCCATCGGCGGCACCGGCCCGCTCACCTCGGCCAAGGAGGCCGCGATGGCGCTGCGCCCGGTGGCCGGGCCAGCCGCCGAGCTGCTGTTCGCGTTCGGCCTGATCGGGGCGTCCGCGCTGGCCGGGGCGGTGGTCCCGCTGTCCAGCGCGTACGCGATCAGCGAGGCGGTCGGGGTGGAGCGGTCGGTGTCCCGCCGGTTCACCGAGGCCCGGCTGTTCCTCAGCCTGTTCACCGTGCAGGTGATCATCGGCGCGAGCCTGGCGCTGACCCGGATCAACCTGATCACCCTGCTCATCGGCACCCAGGTGCTGCAGGGCATCGTGACGCCGGTCATCCTGGCCTACATCCTCATCCTGACCAACCGGCGCAGCGTGCTGGGCGCGGCCGCGAACGGCACCCCGTTCCGGATCGCCGCCACCGTCTGCACGCTGGCCATCTCGGCGATGAGCCTGCTGCTGCTCTCGTTCACCGTGCTGGGCTGGTTCGGCATCGGCTGACCGCGCAGCTTCGGCACGGGCGAGCCGGCGCCGGCCGGCGGGAGATTAATGATCTTGATGAAACCTTAACGCGCAGGCCAGGATCCATAACGGTTCCCTAACGCCGCCAGCGGGCCGCGGAACGTACCGTCGAGTAAGTGATCAGCCACGACACCAGCCAGGGCAGGCCGTCAGCCCGTGATGCGGGAGTTGAGCCTGGCCGGGCGGGCCCCGGCGGACCTGGACCGGTACCCCGCGCAGCGCGGTTGCTCGGCGGGGGCCGCTCGCTGCCGGAGGGGTTCGGCTATGCGCTGAAGCGCCGGCTGCTGGGGCCGCCCATGGTCAACGAGCAACTGGCCTCGGAGCGGCTGTCCCAGCCACTCGCCCTCGGCGTGCTGTCCTGCGATGGGATCTCATCGGCCAACTACGGCTCCGAGCTGATCCTGCATGAACTCCTGCCGTTCTTCGGCCTGGCCGCGTTCACCATCCTGCTGCCGATGACCGGGGTGATCCTGCTCGGGGTCGCGCTGGTCGTGCTGTCCTACCGCGAGGTGGTGACCGTCTACACCCGGGCCGGCGGATCCTACGTGGTGGCCCGGGAAAACTTCGGTCGCCGGGTGGCCCAGGTGGCCGCCGTGGCCCTGATGGTGGACTACATCGTCACCGTGGCGGTGCAGAACGCCGCGGGCAGCGCCGCCCTCATCTCCACGTTCCCAGCGATTGCCAAGCCGCTCGGCGACACCACCACCCTGCTGATCATCGCGGTCGCGGCCACGCTGGTCATGGCCTACGTGAACTTGCGCGGGGTGCGGGAGAACGGCAAGACGTTCGCGCTCCCGACGTACCTGTTCTCCGGCTCGGTGGGCGTGATGATCATCGTGGGCCTGGCCCGCGAAGCCTTCGGCGGCGGGCTGGGACACGTTCCGTGGCACTCCGGGACGGTCCCCATCGGGCACTGGAACAACCTGTGGACGTTCGCCGCCATCTTCTTCCTGGGCCGCGCGTTCGCCAATGGCGGTTCGTCGCTGACCGGGATCGAAGCCGTGTCCAACGCGGTGAGCGCGCTGCGCCCCCCGGAGGGCAGACATGCCCGGCAGATCCTGATCACCCAGGGCAGCATCGTCGCGTTCCTGATCGCCGGCATCTCCTGGATGGCACACGTCACGCATGCGGTGCCGTACGTGAGCGGCGTGCCCACCGTGGTCTCCCAGGAGGCCAAGCTCATCTTCGGCCAGTCCTTGCTGGGCCATGCGATGTTCTTCCTGGTCCAGGCGGGAGCCATCACGATCCTGTTCACCGGCGGCAACACCAGCTTCAGCGGCTTCCCGTTCCTGACCAGCTTCGTGGCCGAGGATTCGTTCCTGCCCCGCTGGCTCAGCAAGCGCGGTCACCGGCTGGTCTTCTCCAACGGGATCATCGTGCTGACCGTGCTGGCCGTCGCCCTGCTGGCCGTGGTCGGCGCGAACACCAACAACCTGGTCCCGTTCTACGCGATCGGCGTGTTCACCGGCTTCTCCATGGCCGGGTTCGGTATGGCGCGGTATCACCGGAGGACCAAGGAGCCCGCCTGGCGGCGGCGGCTGGTCATCAACTTCGTTGGCGGGGTTTATACGGCGCTCGTCGTCGTGATCTTCGCGATCGTGAAGTTCACCGAAGGCGCCTGGCTGGTCGTGGTGGTCTTCCCGATCGCGGTGTTCGCGTTCATCCGGCTGAACCGCGAGTACACCATGGAGTCACAGGTACTGGACCGGATCGGGGACCGGCCGAAGGCCCCGGAGCCACCCAAGTACACCCGGCGCATCGTCTACGTGCTCGTGGACAGCTTCGACCTGGCCACCATCGCCGCGGTGCGCTACGCGCGCAGCCTGCGGCCGACCACGCTGCGCGCGGTGCACTTCGTGATCGACAACCACCAGGCTGAGCAACTCCGCGAGGACTGGGCGCGGACCGACCGGGGCGTGGTGCTGGACTTCATCGACTGCCCTGACCGCCGGGTGTCCCGCTGTGCCGCCGAACTGGCCAGCAGCGAGACTGGCCGGCCCGGCACCCACGTCACCGTGGTGCTGCCCCGGCGCAGCTACGCCCCGCTGCTCGGCCGGCTGCTGCACGACCGTACCGCGGACAAGATCGCTGGCGTGGTCACCCGGATCCCGAACGTGACCGCCACCATCGTCCCGTTCGATGTGCGCAGCCGGATCGAGGTGCTGCACGAGCGCCAGCTCGCCGCCCAGGCGGAGAAGGCGGCCGCCCTGGCCGGCGCCAGCACCGGGAACAGCCTGGCCGAGCTGGCCGCGGCGCACGCGCGGTCACTGCGCACGCCGCCAGCGCCCCCGGCCGGCCCGGTGGGAGAGGGCCCGGTGGGAGAGGGCCCGGTGGGAGAGGGCCCGGTGGGAGAGGGCCCGGTGGCCGAGGGCCCGGTG
>DATCUG010000150.1:0-4001 GCA_036567525.1 Streptosporangiaceae bacterium
AGTGGGAGCAGCCGGCCGGAGCCGCCGCGCCCGGCGCGGTTGCCCGGCAGTGGGCCGGTGACACCGGCGCGGACGTGTGGACGGCCGCGGAGAGCACCCCGCCCAACGGGTTCCCGCCCGCGGGCGGCGGCGAGCCCTGGCCGCCGGCCGAACGGGTGCCGGCCGATCCCCGGCAGCTCGAGGAGGCGCTGTACGCCGGGGCCTGGCACCGGGAAGCGGCGCGGGCCGGCGACGAGCCGGCCGGGCACGGCAACGGCATGGCCGCCCCGGACGACGGCGGCGGAGAAGCCGACCTGGACGAGCTCAGCCTGCTGCCCCGCCGGGTCCGCCAGGCCAGCCTGGCCCCGCAGCTGCGGGAGACCGGGTACGCCGCGATGCCCGCGGCCGAGGTCAGCGCCGACCCGGCCCCCGAGGACATCGCGGAGCGGTCGCCGGATGAGACCCGCAGCACCATCACCGCGATCCAGCAAGGCTGGCAGCGCGGGCGGTCGCTGTTCGACGCCTCGGGCAAGGACTCAGACCCGCCGGCCAGCAACGGGGGCAACGGGAGCAACGGCGACCCGGCCGCGGATGCACCGGGCGAGGCCGGGCCAGAGGATGAGGACGGCACCGGGCCCAGTGCCGGGTGAGCAGGGCAGCACACGACGGACCGGCGCGAAAGGCAGGAGAAGCCCGTGACCACTAGTTCCACGAATGACCTGGACTGGCTGCTGGACGACCTGGTGGTCCGGGTACCGGACGTGGACAAGGCGGTGATCCTGTCCCGGGACGGCCTGGCCATCGCGGCGTCGAGCGCACTGACCCGGGAAGACTCCGAGCACCTGGCCGCGGTGGCGTCCGGGTTCCAGAGCCTGGCCCGCGGCGCGGGACGGCACTTCGGCGGCGGGCACGTCCGGCAGACCATCGTGGAGATGGACACCGCGTTCCTGTTCGTGACCTCAGCCGGCGAGGGCAGCTGCCTGGCCGTGCTCAGCCCGGCCAGCGCGGACGCCGGCCTGGTCGCCTACGAGATGGCCGTCCTGGTGAAACGGGTGGGCCAGCACCTATCGGTCAACCCCCGGCCGACGCTGGCCGGGGAGGAGGCGGACTGATCCGGTATGCCGTCGCCTGATGATCACTGGCTGGACGAGGAGGCCGGCCCGGTAGTCCGGCCATACGCGCTCACCCGCGGCCGGACCCGGCCGAGCGGCGAGTCCCTCGACCTGATCGCGATCATCACGGCGGTTCGCGGCGTCCGGCCGGACCCGTCCAGCCTGGGCCCGGAGCACCGCTCGGTACTGCGGATGTGCCGGCTGCCGACCTCGGTGGCGGACATCGCATCCGAACTCGACCTGCCGCTGGGCGTAGTCCGGATCCTGCTCGGTGACCTCGGCGAGATGTCCCTGATCTCGATCCATCACCCCATCCCGCCCGCGCGGCTGCCGGACGCGGACATCCTCAAGGAGGTAGTCGATGGCCTACGCCGGCTCTGACCGGGCCGGTGGCACCGGGCGCATGCCAGTCACCATCAAGATCCTCATTGCCGGTGGCTTCGGGGTGGGCAAGACCACCCTCGTCGGGTCACTGACCGAGATCCGGCCGCTGCGCACCGAGGAGCCGCTGAGCGAGCCGGGCGCCGGGGTGGATCGCCTCGATGGCGTGGAGCGCAAGACCACAACCACCGTGGCGATGGATTTTGGCCGGATCACGATCCGCGAGAACCTGGTCATCTACCTGTTCGGCACGCCGGGCCAGGAGCGGTTCTGGTTCATGTGGGACGAGCTGTCCCGCGGTGCGCTGGGCGCGATCGTGCTGGCCGACACCAGGCGGCTGGCCGACTGCTTCGCGTCGGTCGACTACTTCGAGCAGCGCGGCATCCCATTCGTGGTCGGGGTGAACTGCTTCGACGGGGCCCGGCGCTACCGGGGCGAGTCGGTACGGGCCGCGCTCGACCTGGATCCGCGGATCCCGATCGTGATGTGTGACGCGCGGCAGCGCGCGTCCTGCCGGGACGCGCTGATCGCGCTGGTCGAGCACGCGCTGCAGGTACTGCGCAGCCGCGCCGACCGGGCCACCGACGGGGACCCCGCGCTGACCAGTTAACTTCTCCAGATCATCACCAGGGCACAGTCGTCTGAGCCCGCGCCGCCACCGGCCCTGATCACCCGGACCAGTTCCCCGGCCGCGTCCTGGAAGCTGGACGCGACCAGCCGGGTCGCCTCGCCGAGCAGCCGGTCGGTGCCCGCGTCGATATCCCGGCCCGGCGCCTCCACCAGGCCATCGGTGTACAGCATCAGCGCGTCCCCGGGCCGTAGCGAGCCATGGGCGGGCACGCAGCGCAGGTCGGGCACGACGCCCAGCACGATGCCGCGGGCCTGGGTCACCTTCCAGGTCCCGCTGCCCGCGTCGAACTGGGCCGGCGGCGGGTGCCCGGCCGAGGTCAGCACGTAGTCGCCGGTGGTCAGGTCCAGGGCCAGGTGCACGGCGGTGACGAAGCCCTCGGTGACCGGGCCGCGGCGCAGGTAGGCGTTGCAGGCGGTGAGGAACTCGCCCTGCGGCACCGAGCCGAGCAGCCCGCCGAACGCCCCGGACAGCAGCAGCGCCCGGGTGCCCGCGTCCACGCCCTTGCCGGACACGTCGACCAGCGCCACCTCCAGCGTCTTGCCGTCGCACGCGGAGACCAGGAAGTCGCCGCCGAACGACGCGCCGCCGGCCGGCCGGAGCACGGCGGCGGACCGCCAGCCGGTGGGCAGCGCGGGCATCCGGCCCTGGGCCCGGAGCCGGTCCCGCAGCTCGATCAGCATCCGGTCGCCGCGCAGCCCCTGCACGCCCAGCTTCCACCGGGTCCGGGCCAGCACGTCGGCGAACAGCCCGGTGATGATGACGGTGGCGATGATCCCGGCGCCCGCCCGGTGGTACAGCGCGTCGTACAGCAGCGCGAGCGCGACCAGCCCGAACAGGATGCGCAGCGCCCGCGGCCAGAGCAGCAGCCCGCCCGCCAGCACCGGCAGGATCAGCATGCCGGGCGAGAACCACCACTCGGACAGGTGCACGGTGGCCACGCCGATGCCCACCGTGGCCACCGTCAGCACGGCCGCCATCCGGCGGTTCCGGGTGATGAACTGACCCCGGATCTGGGCACTCGCCCACGCTGCCGCCGTACGCGCCAGGCGTACGGGACGGGTCAGCGGGCGGGAAACCATGATGGCGGCACTGTATCCGCCCCCCAGCCGCCAGGCACGGCTGAAACTAATTCGCGCTGGCCAGGCCGGTGGCGGTAGGAATGCACATATGGCAGAGCGCTACCCTATCCGGCCCATCACGGTGGACGAGTTCGACGCCTACCACCACGTCACCGAGCAGGCTTTTCACGAGGGGCCGCCGTCCGAGCGGGCCCGCACCGGGATGCTGCGCCGGACCGAGCTGGACCGCAGCCTGGCCGCGTTCGACGGGTCCACGCCGGTCAGCAGCGCGGGCATCTACAGCTTCCAGATGTGCGTGCCGGGCGCGCTGGCCGCGGTGGGCGGGGTGACGTTCATCGCGGTGCACCCCGCGTACCGGCGGCGCGGCATCCTGACCAGCATGATCCGCCGCCAGCTCGGCGACATGCACGACCGGGGCGAGACGGTGGCCGCGCTGTGGGCCTCCGAGGCCGGCATCTACGGCCGGTACGGCTACGGCCGGGCGGGCCGGCAGGGCACGCTGACCATCCGGCGTGGCGAGGGCGCGTTCATCCGGGAGGCCCCGGCCGACCCCCGGCTGCGGCTGCGCATCGCCGCGCCAGACGACGTGCTGGCCGAGCTGGCCAAGGTCTACGACACGCTGCTGCCGGAGCAGCCGGGGATGTTCGCCCGGAACGAGGCCTGGTGGAGCCGCACCATCAGCGATCCGGAGCAGGACCGGCACGGGGCCAGCCCGCTGCGCTGCCTGCTGGCCGAGGACGAGGCCGGCCCGCGCGGCTACGCGCTGTACGCCGGGTACGGGCGCTGGGACGACGACACGTTCCTGGCCGACTCCCGGCT
>DATCUG010000151.1:0-2528 GCA_036567525.1 Streptosporangiaceae bacterium
GGAACGGGAACTGATCACGGAACTGGCCGCGGCGGTGCACACCGGCGCGCCGGGCACGCTGGACCCGGCGCTGCGGCCGGCTTTCGCGGCGGCCAGCACGGACGCGGCCCGGTTGCGCGTCGTGGTGGACCAGGTCGCGTCGCTCACCGACACTTCCGCGGTGGCCTGGCATGCCCGGCTGTGCCGCTGAGGTGGTAACTGTGTTGACGGTGGTATTTCTGTTGTTAGCCCTTGGGTCAGCTCTCTGGTCAGCTCCTTGGTCAGGCTGCGTGGGGCATGTCGTGACAAAGGAGTCCAGATGCCTGGAGAACCGGCCTACGTGATCATCGGGGCCAGCCTGGCTGGCGCCAAGGCGGCTGAGACGCTGCGCGAGGAGGGCTTTACCGGGAGCATCGTGCTGCTCGGCTCGGAGCTGGAACTGCCCTACGAGCGCCCCCCGCTGTCCAAGGGCTACCTGCTGGGCAAGGCGGACAAGGCGTCCATCTACGTGCACGACGAGCACTGGTATCCCGGGCAGCACATCGACCTGCAGCTCGGCGTCACGGCCAGCGCGATCGACCGCGGCGCCAAGCGGGTCGGGCTGGCCAGCGGCGGCTCGATCGGCTACGACCGGCTGCTGCTGGCCATGGGCGCCCACCCGCGGCGGCTGGACCTGCCCGGCGGCGACCTGGACGGCGTGCACTACCTGCGTACCGCGGCCGATTCGGAGGCGCTGGCCACCGCGCTGGCCGTGCCGCCCGGGGAGGAGACCCGGGTGGTCATCCTGGGCGCGGGCTGGATCGGCCTGGAGGTGGCCGCCGCGGCCCGGGAGAAGGGCTGCGCGGTGACCGTGCTGGAGCCGGAACCCACCGCGCTGCACCGGCAGCTCGGCCCGGAGCTGGGCGACTACTTCGCCGGCCTGCACCGGTCGCACGGCGTCCAGTTCCGCTTCGGCGAGACCGCCACCGAGCTGCACAACGGCGTGGATGGCCGGGTGACCGGGGTGCGCACCTCCGGCGGGGCGGACCTGCCCGCCGACGTGGTCGTGGTGGCCATCGGCGCCGCGCCGTCCGTCGCGCTGGCCGAGGCAGCCGGGCTGGAGGTGGCCAACGGGGTGCTGACCGACGCGGCCCTGCGGACCAGCGACCCGGACGTGTTCGCGGCCGGTGACGTGGCCAGCGTGGCGCACCCGCTGCTCGGCCGCCGGGTCCGGGTGGAGCACTGGGCCAACGCGCTGAACGGCGGCCCGGCCGCGGCCCGGTCCATGCTCGGCCAGGAGGTGTCCTACGACCGGGTGCCGTACTACTTCAGCGACCAGTACGACCTGGGCATGGAGTGCTCCGGGCTGCCCGAGCCCGGCTATTACGACCAGGTCGTGTACCGGGGCGAGCGGGGGTCGGCCGAGTTCATCGCGTTCTGGCTGCAGGGCGGCTGCGTGGTGGCGGGCATGAACGTCAACGTGTGGGACGTGACCGACGGCATCCAGGCGCTGATCCGGGCCGGGTACGCGGGCCAGCAGGCCGATCCGGGACGGCTGGCCGACCCGCTGGTGCCGCTGGACGCCGTGCTGGGCTGACTACCTGGCCGTGCCGGTGGCGGTGTCGCTGGCCGTGCCGGTGGCCGGCCGGAATGGGATCAGCACCACGGTGATGTTGTCCCGGCCGCCGGACTCGATCGCGAACTGGGCCAGTTCCTTGGCCGCGCCGAGCGGGTCGGTCAGCGCCCGGGGCAGCGCCAGGCTGGCCAGCTCGGCCGCCTCCGGCTGGTAGTTCCACAACCCATCAGAGCACAGCAGCAGAACGCCCGGGCCGGGCGGCTCGAACGTCGCCACGTGCGGCGGCGCCTCGGCCGGGTCGGCGCCGACCCAGCGGGTCACCACGTGCGCGTGCGGTGAGGTGAGCGCTTCGGACTCGTGCAGCAGCCCGGCGTTGACCATCTCCTGGGCCAGCGAGTCATCGGTGGTGAGCTGCTCGGCATCGGAATCCTGGGCCGCGGCCAGCCAGTAGGCCCGGCTGTCGCCCAGCCAGCACAGCGTCGCGGCCTGGCTGGTCAGCACGGCCGAGACGAACGTCGCCGACGGCACGCTGGCGCCCGGCTGGACCAGCTGGGCCACGGCCTTCCCGGCCGACTGGACCGCGCGGGTGGACGCCTCGACCAGGTCCTCGCCGGATTCCGCGGCCGCGGTCAGCACCTGGGCGGCGGCCTGCGCCGCGGCCAGCGACGCCTCATCCGGCCGGGTCGAGGTGGACACCCCGTCACAGACCACGGCCACGATGACCGGGCCGCCGGGGGCCTGGGCGACGGCCAGCTCCATCGCGTCTTCGTTCCGGTGGTGCCGGAGCCCGCGATCGGTTACGCCAGCCAGCAGCCCGAGATCGACTTCCTGGTGATCACGCGTCATCACGACACCGTCCGAGGCAACGGCCCAGGTTCCGCTCCGACCTGGGCCGCTGGCCATTCTATGCCCGCTCAGAGAGCCCTCAGACCGGTCTGGCCACCCGGCCCGGTGCGCCCTCAGTGAACGCCCCCCCGGGGCCCGGCCGGCGCTC
>DATCUG010000152.1:0-5280 GCA_036567525.1 Streptosporangiaceae bacterium
CCAGACCGCGCCACCCCCGACACCACACCCGCCGCCGGCCCGCCACCCGCCAGCGCGGCCAGGCCCGCTGACAACTCCTCCCGGTCACCGCCGAGCACCACCGCCCGGTGCTCGAACACCGACCGCGTCGTGGCCAGCGAATAGGCGATGTCGGACGGGTCGAGCCAGGGACGTTCGTCCATCCAGGCGCAAAGCCGTGCGGCCTGCGCGGTAAGTCCGGCCGCCGACCGGCCCGACACCAGCCATATTGGCTCACACACCAGGACCGGAGCAGCCGGCTCCACGGCGCCGCCGCCATCGGCCCGGACCTCCTCGAGGATCACGTGCGCGTTGGTGCCGCTGATACCGAACGAGGACACCCCGGCCCGCCGCGGCCGGTCCCCCGCTGGCCACGGCTCCGGGCCGGCCAGCAGCCGGACGTTGCCCGCGGCCCAGTCCGCGTGCGGGGACGGTTCATCCACGTGCAACGTGGCCGGCAGCATCTGATGCCGCAGGGCCAGCACCATCTTGATCACGCCGGCCGCCCCGGCCGCCGACTGGGTGTGGCCGATGTTGGACTTCACCGACCCCAGCCACAGCGGCCGGTCCTCAGGCCGGTCCTGCCCGTAGGTGGCGATCAGCGCCTGGGCCTCGATCGGGTCCCCCAGCACCGTCCCGGTCCCGTGCCCCTCCACCGCGTCGACGTCGGCCGGGGACAGCCCGGCGCTCGCCAGCGCGGCGCGGATGACCCGCTGCTGCGACGGGCCGTTCGGCGCGGTCAGGCCGTTGGACGCCCCGTCCTGGTTGATCGCGCTGCCCGCCACCACGGCCAGCACCGGATGCCCGTTCCGCCGGGCGTCGGACAGCCGCTCCAGCAGCACGATCCCGGCGCCCTCGCCCCAGCCGGTGCCGTCGGCCGACGCCGCGAACGACTTGCACCGGCCATCCGCGGCCAGGCCCCGCTGCCGGGAGAACTCGGCGAACACCCCGGGTGTCGCCATGATCGTCACGCCGCCGGCCAGGGCCAGGTCGCACTCACCGGCCCGCAGTGCCTGGCAGGCCAGGTGCAGCGCCACCAGCGCCGACGAGCACGCGGTGTCCACCGTCACCGCCGGGCCCTCGAGCCCCAGCGTGTACGCGATCCGGCCGGACAGCACGCTGGTCGCGGTGCCGGTCAGCAGATACCCTTCCGCCCCGTTCTCCCCGGACGGCAGGCCGGCACCGTACCCCGAGAACGTACCGCCGGCGAACACCCCGGTGGAGGTGGCACGCAGCGATGCCGGGGTGATGCCGGCCCGCTCGATGGCCTCCCAGCACACCTCGAGCAGCAGCCGCTGCTGCGGATCCATCGCCAGCGCCTCGCGCGGGGAGATACCGAAGAACCGGGCGTCGAAGTCCGCGGCGTCATCGACGAAGGCACCCACCCGCGTGTAGGAGGTTCCGGCGGGATCTGGGGCGTCCCAGCCCCGGTCGGCCGGGAATCCCGAGACCGCGTCCGTTCCGGCGGCCAGCAGATCCCACAGTCCTTCCGGATCCCGCACCCCGCCGGGGAACCGGCAGCCCATCGCCACCACGGCCACCGCGTCACCGGCGACCGCCGCGACCGGGGCCCGCACCGGCGCAGGCGCCGCGGCCGAAGGCCCAGGCCAATCAGACGCCGCATCCGCGGCCAGTCCGGCGCGCAGATGCTCGGCCAGCGCCGTGGCCGAGGGATAGTCGAAGACGAGGGTGGCGGGCAACCGCAGGCTGGTGGCGGTGGTGAGCCGGTTGCGGAGTTCGAGGGCGGTGAGGGAGTCGAAACCGAGGTCGCGGAAGGCGCGGCCGGGTGTTATCTCCTCGGGGCTGGCATGGCCCAGGACCGCGGCGGCGTGACCGCGGACCAGGTCCAGCAGCAGCTGGTCCTGCCCGGGGCGGGGCAGCGCGGCCAGCTTCTGGCGCAGGTCCTGCCCGGCATCGGCGGCATTCCCGGCGGCCCGGCCGCGGGCCGGGGTTCCGGCCAGGCGGCGCCACAGCGGGGTGACCTGGCCGCCGCGGGCGGCCTGGGCGCGCAGCCCGGCCACATCCAGCCGGGCCGGGACCAGCACCGCCTCGTCCCGGCACAAGGCCGCGTCCAGCAGCGCCAGCCCGTCCGCCGCGGACAGCGCGCCGGTCCCGGCGCGGGCCAGCCGGGCCCGGTCAGTACCGCTCAGGTGCCCGGTCATGCCGCTGGCCTGGTCCCACAGCCCCCACGCCAGCGAGGTGGCGGGCAGCCCGGCCGCCCGCCGGCGAGCGGCCAGTCCGTCCAGGAACGCGTTGGCCGCCGCGTAGTTCCCCTGTCCGGCGGAGCCCAGCGTGGCCGCGGCCGAGGAGAACAGGATGAACGAGTCCAGGTCCATGTCCTGGGTGAGCTCGTGCAGGTTCCACGCGGCGTCGGCCTTGGGCCGCATCACCGCGTCGATGCGGTCGGGGGTCAGCGCGTGGATGACCCCGTCATCCAGCACCCCGGCGGCGTGCACCACCACGGTCAGGTCCGCGACGCCGGCCAGCAGCCCGGCCAGCGCGGCCCGGTCCGCCGCATCGCACGCCACCACCCGCACGCGCGCACCCGCACCCGCCAGCCGTGCGGCCAGACCTGCCGCGCCCGGCGCGGCCGGGCCCGACCGGGAGGCCAGCACCAGCTGGCCGATATCCCGGGTGGCGGCCAGGTGAGCGGCCACCAGCCCGCCGATCATCCCCGTCCCGCCGGTGACCAGCACCGCCCCGCCCGGACGGGAGACGGCCGGGGCGTTACCACCGGGGGACGGGGCCGGCTTGCCCGCCGCTGGTTGCCGGCTGGGGCGCACCAGCCGCCGGGCGTAGGCAAGGCCGTCCCGGATCGCCAGCTCCGGCTCGCCCATGGCCACCGCGGCGGCCAGCACGCCCGCGACCGCATCGGTGGCGTCACCGGCGGGCAGGTCGGCCAGCATGAGCCGGTCCGGGTTCTCTGACTGGGCGGAGCGGACCAGTCCCCACACCGCCGCCCCGGCCAGGTCCGGCACGCCCTCGGACGCGGACGCGGCCACCGCTCCGGACGTCACCAGCACCAGGCGCGAGGACCCCGGCCGTTCGTCGGCCAGCCAGGCTCGCAGCAGCCCGAGTGCCTCCCCGGCCGCCGATCGCGCCGACCGGGCCATTCCGTCAGCGCCGAATTGGCCTGGGCCTCCGGCCGCGGCGCCCGCGCCGGTGCTTCCTGCGCAGCTCAGCACCAGTTCAGGGACGGGCTCGCCCGCCTCGGTGGCGGCATCCAGGTCGGCCAGGCCCGGGTAGGCCCGGATGGGCACGCCTGCCGCCACCAGTCCGGCGGCCAGGCCGAGCGGGTCGGGGCCGATGACGGCCGTATGGCCGGCCGGCGTCCCATCGAGTGCGCCCAGGGGAACCCATTCCACGCTGAACAATGCGTCCCGCGGACCGCCCGCCGCCGGGTCGAGCTGTGCCGCCGGAACGGGCAGGAGCGCCAGCGAATCCACGGAGGCCACCGGCGTGCCGGCCGGATCGGCGGCGTCCAGCGACAACCTGCCGTCGGTGCTCCGCCTGAGCCGGATGCGCAACTCGGCGGCGCCCGTGGCGTGCAGGGATACCCCGGTCCAGGCGAACGGCTGACGGATCGTTTCGCCGGAGATGACCCCGGGACCGGTGTCTTCGTCCGCGCTCAGTCCGGCCGCGTGCAGTGCGGCGTCGAACAGGGCTGGGTGCAGCCCGAACGCTTCGGCGCCGGCCGCGACGTCCCGCGGGAGCCGCACCTCGGCGAAGATGTCACCGCCGAGCTGCCAGGCCGCCGTAACGCCCTGGAACGCCGGTCCATATCCGTAGCCGCGCACGGCCATGGCTTCGTACAGCCCGTCCGCCGGCAGCGGTATGGCTCCGTCGGGTGGCCACGCGGTGAAATCGATCGCGCTGTCCCAGCTATCGCGGCCGGGCTGCGCGGTCGCCACGCGTCCGGTCGCGTGCCGGGTCCACGGCCCGTCCGCGCCCTCGGTCTCCAGCCGCGCGAACACGTCCACCGGGCGCTGCCCGTCCGGGTCCGGGCCGCCGACCGCGACCTGGACCTGTACCGCACCCTCGGCCGGCAGGATCAGCGGGGCCTCCAGGGTGAGTTCCTCGACCCGTCCGCACCCGGCCTGGTCACCAGCCCGGACCGCCATCTCCACGAAGGCGGTTCCCGGCAGGAGCACCGTGCCGGCGACGGCGTGGTCGGCCAGCCAGGGCTGTGCGAGCACCGACAGCCGGCCGGTGAACAGGAGGCCCTCGCTGGCCGGCAGCTCGACCGCCGCCCCCAGCAAGGGGTGATCGGCCGCCGTCAGCCCCAGCGCCGCCGCACCGGCAGCCGGGGCCTGGCGGGGCCGCGGCCAGTACCGCTGGTGCTGGAAGGCGTAGGTGGGCAGGTCCACCCGCCGCCCGGCGGGCAGCACTCCCGCCCAGTCCACGCCGACCCCGGCCACGTGCACGGCGGCCAGCGAGGCCAGCAGCCGGCCCGCACCGCCATCACCACGGCGCAGCGTCCCGGTCACCACCGGCGCCGTCTCCTCCAGCGCCTCACTGACCGCCGAGGCCAGCACCGGATGCGGAGACACCTCGATAAACGCGGCATACCCGGCCAGCCTCTGCACGGCGCCGTAGAAATCCACCGGCACCCGCAAACTCTCATACCAGTACCGCGCATCCAGCTCAGGCCCATCCACCCACCGCCCGGTCATCGCCGACACCATCGGGATCCGCGCCGCACCCGGGGCGATCTCGCCTAGGGCAGCCAGGATCTGATCGCGGATCCGCTCCACCTGCGGGCCATGCGAGGCGTAATCCACCTCGACCGCCTTGGCCCGCACCCCGTCAGCGGTGCACTGGGCTACCAGCTCAGCCAGTGCGGCCGGGTCCCCCGACACCACCGTCGCCGCCGGGCCGTTCACCGCCGCCACCGACAGCCCATCACCCCACGCGGCCAGCCGCTGGCGCACCACCGCGGCCGGCTCAGCCACCGACGCCATCCCCCCATGACCGGACAGCGCCACCAAAGCCCGGCTGCGCAACGCCACCACCTTGGCCGCATCCTGCAGCGACAGCACCCCCGCCACCGTCGCGGCGGCGATCTCCCCCTGCGAATGCCCCACCACCGCATCCGGCCGGACCCCGGCGGCTTGCCAGACCGCAGCGAGCGAGACCATGACCGCCCAGAGCGCCGGCTGCACCACATCGACGCGGTCCAGCTCGAGCATCTCGCTCGGGTCCCAGTCCACGAACGGCGCCAGCGCCTGACGGCACTCAGCCAGCCGCGCCGCGAACACCGGG
>DATCUG010000153.1:0-2111 GCA_036567525.1 Streptosporangiaceae bacterium
TCATCAACACGGTGCCGGTGCGGGTGCGGATCGACCCCGCCCAGCCGGTCACCACATGGCTGGCCGGGCTGCAGGAACGCCAGGCCACGCTGATGAACGCCCAGCACCTTGGCCTGGCCGACATCCAGCGGCTAGCCGGCCCCGGCGCAATCTTCGACACGCTGATGGTCTTCGAGAACTACCCCCGGTTGCCTAAACCGGCCGCAGACGGGGTGAGCTTCGTCCCCGGGCAAGCACGGGACGCGGCGCATTACCCGCTGACACTGGTGATCGTGCCCGGAGACCAGTTCCAGGTGCACGTCGATCACCACGTGGATTTGTTTAGTGGTGGGCAAGTTGCTGGGTTGCTCGGGCACCTGTTTGGGGTGCTGGGGGAGTTTGTGGCTGATCCGGGGCGGCTGGTGGGCCAGCTCGGGGTCAGCAGCAAGCCCGAGCGGGACCTGGTGGTGAAGGACTGGAATGACACGGCGGCGGTGGTGCCGGGCGGGTCGCTGCCGGGGTTGTTCGCCGCGCAGGCCCTAAAGACGCCGCACGCGGTGGCGGTGGCTGAGGGGGAGCGTGAGGTCAGTTATGCGGAGTTGCAGGGGTGGTCGGCGCGGATAGCCCAGCACCTGACCGCAGCCGGGGTGGGCCGCGGGGACCGGGTGGCGGTGCTGATGGACCGGTCGGCTGGCCTGGTGGCGGTGCTGCTGGGGGTGATGAAGGCCGGTGCGGCGTATGTGCCGGTGGATCCGGCGTATCCGGGCGAGCGGATCGCCTTCATGCTGGCCGACGCTGCGCCGGCCGTGGTGGTGTGCACGGCGGCCACCCGGGAGGTGGTCCCGGCCGGGTGCGGGGTGCCGGTGGTGGTGGCTGATGATCCGGTGACGGTGGCGCAGGTCGCGGCGTGCCCGGCGGTGGACCTGGCGCCGGGGCCCGGGATGGGGGATGTGGCGTATGTGATCTATACGTCGGGGTCGACGGGGGTGCCGAAGGGTGTGGTGGTTTCGCATGCGGGGATTGGGGGGCTGGCGGCCAGCCAGATCGGGTTGTTCGGCACGGGGGCGGGGTCGCGGGTGCTGGCGTTCGCGGCGGCCGGGTTTGACGCGTCGGTGTCGGAGCTGTGCATGGCCCTGCTCGCCGGGGCCTGCCTGGTCATCGCCCCGCCGGACCAGCTGCCGCCGCGGGCCGCGCTGGGTGAGGTGGCGGCCCGGCTGGGCATCACGCATGTGACGGTGCCGCCGGCGGTGCTGGCCGCCGAGGCCGGCCTGCCCGGGCACCTGGCCACGGTGGTGGTGGCCGGGGAGGCGTGCCCGCCGGCGGTGGCGGCCCGGTGGGCGGGCTCGCGGCGGGTGATCAACGCGTACGGGCCGACTGAGGCGACGGTGTGCGTGTCGATGGCCGGGCCGCTGGCGGCCGGCGCGGCGGTGGTGGCGGTGGGGCGGCCGGTGGCCAACACGCGGGTGTTCGTGCTGGATGGGTTCGGCCAGCTGCTGCCGCCGGGGATGAGGGGGGAGGTGTATGTGGCCGGGCCCGGCCTGGCCCACGGGTATCTGGGCCAGCCCGCCCTGACCAGCACCCGGTTCACCGCCTGCCCGTTCGGCCCGGCCGGGGCGCGGATGTACCGCACCGGGGACCTGGGCTACTGGGACCAGGACGGTCAGCTGGTGTTCGCCGGCCGCGCCGACGCCCAGGTCAAGATCCGCGGGCACCGGGTCGAGCCCGGTGAGATCGAGGCCGCCCTGGCCGCCTGCCCGGCCATCACCCAAGCCGCCATCACCACCCGCACCACCGGGGACACACAGCAGCTGGCCGCCTACCTCACCCCGGCGGCCAGCCCAGAGGGCCTCCCGGAGGTGGCCCGGCAGTGGCTGGCGGCCCGGCTGCCCGAGCACATGATCCCCACCACGTTCGTGGTCCTGGACACCCTCCCCCTGACCCCGCACGGCAAGGTCGACCGGGCCGCGCTGCCCGGCCCGGACTATGGCGCCCGCACCGGGCACCAGGCCCCGGCCAGCCCGCGTGAGGAGCTGCTGTGCACGCTGTTCGCTGAGGTGCTCAAGCTGGACAGGGTCGGCGCGGGCGACAGTTTCCTGGCCCTGGGCGGGGACTCGATCATGTCCATGCAGCTG
>DATCUG010000154.1:0-3485 GCA_036567525.1 Streptosporangiaceae bacterium
ACCCGCCGGAGCCGCCCGCCACGGTGGCCCCGGCCGTCGGGATCGACCCGCCGTGCGCGGTGGCCGCGGTGTCCACGCTGTAGGCCAGCGGCCCGGCCAGCCCGGCGATCAGGGCCAGCGACACTGGGGCGGCGGCCAGCACGGCCGGGCCGCGCGCCCGGCTGCCCCACGGGCTGGGCCGCCGCCCGGGGCTGGCCAGGATCAGGCCGGCCCCGGCCGCACCGGCTACCGCGATGACCACGCGCAGCCAGGGCATCCAGTCCGGGCTGCGGCCGAGCAGCACCCAGGCCCAGCCCGCCGTGATCAGCACCGTGCCAGCCAGCACGATGCGGGCCCACCACCGGTCCCGGATCCGCCACAGCGCGACCGCGCCGATGCCGGCCAGCGCAGCAATGGCCGGGGCCAGCGCGACCGTGTAGTACGGGTGGATGATGCCGGACATGTAGCTGAACACCAGGCCGGTCAGCACCAGCCAGCCGCCCCAGAGCAGGGCCGCGGCGCGGGTCCGGTCGGTCCGCGGGGACCGCCAGGACAGCCACAGCAGGGCGGCCAGCATGATCAGCGCCGCCGGCAGCAGCCAGCTGACCTGGCTGCCCATGTCGGACGAGAACAACCGGGTGATCCCGGTGGCCCCGCCGAACAGGGAGTTCCCGCCGCCCCCGCCCCCGGACGGCGGGCCGCCCGCCCGTGCCCCGGTGCCGTCGAGCCGGCCGAGCCCGTTGTAGCCGAACGTGAGCTGGAGGATGTTGTTGTCCGTCGAGCCGCCGACGTACGGCCGGCTGGCCGCCGGGGTGAGCAGGTCGATCACGACCCACCAGCCGGCCGCCGCGACCAGCGCGCCCGCCCCGGCCAGCAACTGCCAGATCCGCTTGCCCAGCGCCGGCTGGCCCGCCCACAGGTAGGCCAGCGCGAAGGCGGGCAGGATCAGGAACGCCTGCAGCATCTTGGTCAGGTAGCCCAGGCCGAGCAGCGCCCCGGTGAGCAGCACCCAGCGGGTCCGGCCGGACTCGATGGCCCGGGTGATGGCGAACCCGGCCAGCGTCATGACCAGCACCAGCAGCGCATCCGGGTTGTCGAAGCGGAACATCAGCGTGGCCACCGGGGTGACCGCCAGCACCGCCCCGGCGATCAGCCCGGCCGGTGCGCCGAACCAGCGGCGGACCGCGGCGTACAGCACGCCAACCGCGGCCACGCCTTCCAGCGCCTGCGGAACGAGCAGGCTCCACGAGCTGAAGCCGAACAGCCGGCCGGACAGCTCCATCACCCACAGCGACGCCGGGGTCTTGTCCACCGTGATGAAGTTGCCCGAGTCGAGCGAGCCGAACAGGAACGCCTTCCAGCTCTTCGTGCCGGCCTGCACAGCGGCGGCGTAGAACTCGTTGGCGTAGCCGCTGCGGCTCAGCCCGGCCAGGTAGAGCACGGCCGTGGCCAGCAACAGGGCGAGCAGCGCGGGCCGGGCCCAGGCCGGGTTCGCCTGGTCACCGGCCCGGGCGTGCCGCCGGGCCGGCCTGGACTGGATGGATATCGCGTTCACCGGGCACCTCCGGCGGCAGCCCGGAACACCCAGCTCCGGTACAGCAGGAAGCGGACCAGGGTGGCCGTCAGGTTGGCCGCGATCAGCACGGTCAGCTCGGCGGCCCGGCCCGGGTGGGCCGCGCTGGCGTGCAGCGCGGCCAGCGCGGCCGAGGTGAGCGCGAGGCCGATGCCGAACGCGATCAGGCCGCGCACCTGGTGCCGGGCCGCGTGCTGGCGGCCCCGGATGCCGAACGTCACCCGCCGGTTCACCGCCGTGTTGGCCACCGCGGTGAGCAGCAGGCTGATCGCGTTGGCCGCCTGCGCGGGCAGCACGCCGCGCAGCAGCAGGTAGAGCAGCACGTACGCGACCGTGCTGGCCACCCCGATCGCGATGAACCTAGCCAGCTGGCCGGCCAGGCGGTGACGCGCCGGGGCGAGCAGGTCCGGGCTGCGCAACGCCGGCACCTGGATCGCGCCGCGGGCCAGCCCGGTGCCGAGCCGGGCGATGCCGCGCAGGTCAGCCACGGCGGTGCCGACCACGTTGACCCGGGAGTCCGGGTTGTCGATCCAGTCCACCGGGACCTCGTGGATGCGCAGCCCGGCCCGCTCGGCCAGCACCAGCAGTTCGGTGTCGAAGAACCAGCCGGTGTCGCTGGTCAGCGGCAGCAGTTCCCGGGCCACGTCCGCGCGGATCGCCTTGAACCCGCACTGCGCGTCGGAGAACCGGGTGCCCAGCGTGGCGTGCAGCAGCAGGTTGTAGCAGCGGGAAATGATCTCGCGCTTGGGACCGCGGATCACCCGCGCGCCACGGGCCAGCCGGGTGCCGATCGCGACGTCGCTGTGCCCGGACAGCAACGGCGCGACCAGCGGCAGCAGCGCGTTCAGGTCGGTGGACAGGTCCACGTCCATGTAGGCGTAGACATCGGCCTCGCTGGCCGACCAGACCGAGCGCAGCGCCCCGCCCCGGCCGGGCCGGCCGATGCAGACCGCGCGTACCCCGGGCAGGTCAGCCGCCAGTTCGCGGGCCTGTGCCCAGGTGCCGTCGGTGCTCCCGTTGTCCGCGATCGTGATGCGGGCGGAGCATGGGAACGCGTCGTCCAGGTACCCGCGCAGCCGCCGGACGCTCGGCCCGAGGTCGTGCTCTTCGTTGCGGACCGGGACCACGATCTCAACCTTGGCCGTGCCGGGCAGCCGGCTAGCTGGGTCAGCCAGCCGGGTCTGGCATATGGATTCAGTGGTAGGCATGCTGTGGAGCTTCGGTAACCAGGCTTTACCGGGGCTTAACTGTATTTCTGCACGGGCCATGAAAGGCTGCTGAGAGATCCCATTCAGGCTGTTTTAAAGCACCTTGCCGCGGTGGGGCACCCGCTTCTCGATGTGCTTTAAGCCGCCCTCAGCTATGGCGGTCAGCTGCCCAGGTAGGCCAGGACGGCGAGGACGCGGCGGTGGTCGGAGCCGGACGGCGGCAGCCCGAGCTTGCTGAAGATGTTGCCGATGTGCTTCTCGACGGCTCGCTCGGAGACGTAAAGCTGCCCGGCGATCGCGCGGTTGGAGCGGCCCTCGGCCATCAGGGCGAGGATGTCGTGTTCCCGGACGGTCAGCGCGCTGAGCGCGGTGGCGTGGCGGCTCGCGTTCAGCAGCCCGGCCACGACCTCGGGGTCGAGGGCGGTGCCGCCCGCCGCGACCCGGGCGATCGCGTCGGTGAACTCGGCGACATTGGCCACCCGGTCCTTGAGCAGGTAGCCGACTCCGCCCGGGTGCGCGGCGAGCAGGTCAGCGGCGTACCGGGTCTCCACGTACTGCGAGAACACCAGGATGCCGACGGTGGGGTGGTCGCGGCGGATGGCGATGGCAGCGCGCCGAACTAGTAGACGATCTGCTCCTCTTTCTGGCCGAACTGCGGTTCCCGGCGCTCGGCCAGCGCGGCCAGGCTGTCCCGGGACACGCCCAGGCCGGCTGCCTTCCCGACG
>DATCUG010000155.1:0-13911 GCA_036567525.1 Streptosporangiaceae bacterium
CGTGGCCCGCCGCGTCTCCCCGCCCGGCTATGTCGCCGCGCCCGGCTGCGATCCCCGGCCCGGGGCTGATTCCGGGCCCGGCGCCGGTCCCGGCGGGCGGGGCCGGCTGCGCCGCCCAGCCCGGGTAGGCCGCCACCGCTAGTTCGGTGCTGGCGGCTGATTGCGTGCTGGCAGCTAGCTCGGGGGGCCGGTAGCTGGCCGCGCGGGCCGCGCTGCTGTCTGTCCTGTCTCGCCTGGACCGCACAGTATCTTCGCCTCTCACCCGGGAAACGGCAGGCAGCCATCAAGCCGCGGCCTGGTATACGGACCCGGAATAACAAAGCGATTAGTAATTCGCCATTCCGTGCCGCCGTCTCAGCAGAGTCAGGAGCAACTGTAACTCCGGGACGGCCGGTACGCGGCAATTGTTACCACAGTTGTGAAAAAAGTTTCTTCTGGTGGATGCGCCCGGTCGAACCCGGGCTTTTCCGGCACGCCGGCCGGCTGGACAGGTTAGCCTATCTCACAGCGCCTCTGCGACATTTACTATAGTGCCTCGTAAATTGGCACTACTACGTTTATTCGGGAAAGTCGCTGGCGTTTGCCTAACTGCCCTGGGGACTATAGAGGAGGCCTCATGGAGAGCGTTCGGGCCGGTGCGCGCTGGTGGTCCCGGAACGGGAAACGGCGCCGGCTGGGCCGGCCAGGGATGGTGCTGGCGCCAGCCGCGCTGGGCCTGCTGGTGGCCGGCTGCCATGCCGCCCCGGCCGGGCCGGGCCAGGCGGTGAACCAGCAGATCACGGTGGCCTCGGTGCCGGGGTTCGCCAACGCGCCGCTCCAGGTGGCGGTCCGGGACGGGCTGTTCGCCCGGGACAACGTGGACGTGAAGGTGCAGACCTACCCCACCCTGCAGCGCGCCTACGCGGCGCTGGGCAGCGGCCAGGCCGAGGTCATCAGCGGCGACTACGCCGGGCTGCTGTACGCGCAGTCGCATCCATCCGGCGCCCGGCTCCGGCTGATCGCCGACGGGTACGACGCCACGCCTGGCCTGATGGACGTGCTGACCCTGCCCGGCTCGCCGGTCACCAACCCGCAGCAACTGGAGGGCAAGGCGGTCGGCACCCCGCTGCCGGACCTGGCCCCGTTCTCCGCGGACGCCCCGTACAACATGGAGACGCTGGCCACCGAGGCGGTGCTGCAGAGCGACGGGGTGAGCCCGTCCAGCGTGGTGTGGAAAGCCATGCCGGCCGGCAACTTGATCACTGCCCTGCGCGAGCACCAGGTCAGCGCGATCGTGGTGCCGCAGCCCTACATCCTGCAGGCGGAGACCGCGCTCGGCGCGGTGGAGTTGTTCGACGTGTGCAGCGGGGTGACGGCCAGCCTGCCGCTGTCCGGGTACTTCACCACGGCCGGCTTCGCCCGGAACTACCCGGTCGCGCTGCACGCGTTCCAGGCCGCGCTCACCACGGCCAAGGCCAGCACCGGCCAGCTGGGCACGGTGCGTTCGGTGCTGAGCACGCTGCCCGGGATGACGGCGCAGGAAGCCGACCTGGTCACGGTGGGCCAGTACCCGACATTCCTGAGCGTTGGGCAGGTGCAGCGGGTGGCCGACCTGATGTACGGCACCGGGATGATCACCAACACGATCTCGGTGCGCCCCATGCTATTCCGGTAGCCGCCGCCCAGGGGTGGGGCTGGCTGGCGCAATATGGCCGGCGCGGGTCTGGTGCCCGCGCCGGCCACATTGTTTTGCTTAACGCCAGTGCCCGCCCACTGCCGTCAGCTCGCCCAGTGCCGTCAGCTCACGAAGCCGAAGTGCTCGAAGTCGAAGTTCGACAGCGGCTGGCCGACCTTACCCGCGGTGTACCCGGTCAGCTTGTCGCTGTACGCGTCGAGCACATCGATATACGCCGGGATGATGTAGCCGCCCTGGGTGAAGTCCAGCCGCTGCATCTCCTGCACGATCTCTTTGCGCAGCGCCGGGTTGGCGGTGGCATTCGCCTGGTTGTACAGGCTGGTGTAGTGCGGATCGTTATTGTGCGTCTCGTTGAACGGCGAGCCCCGCAACATCGACTCCGAGACCTGGGCCAGATAGGGGTAGTAGTTGTAGTAATCCTGGGAGAATGGCCACTTGAGGTAGTTGGGCCCGAAGAACGTGCCGGACGGCACGTTGCTGAGCTTGACCGTGACGCCGGCCGCCTTGGCCTGAGCGGCTAGCACGGTCGCCATCGCCACCGTGCCGGTGGCTACCGCCGAGGTGGTCAGGGTCACCGTCAGGTTTTCCTGGCCCGCCTTCTTCAGCAGGAACTTGGCTTGCGGCACGTCACCCTGGGCTGGCCGGTGCAGCGAGTGGTCGAAGTCGGGGTCGTACGGGGAGAACAGGTCGTTCGCCACCGTCCCGTAGCCGTCCAGGGCCGAGTCGATCAGCTGTGGCCGGTCCACCATCAGGCGCAGCGCCTGGCGGACGTTGACGTCGGTGAACGGCGCCATGTCGACCCGCATGGTGAACGGGATGATCTCCCCGGAGTGCGACACCACGGTCTTGATCGCGTTGTTGGTGGCCAGCGCGGCGATCTGCGGCCCGTCCAGCGCGCCGGCCCCGTCGATGACGCTGGTGGTCAGTGCGTCCTGCAGGCTGGTGTTGTCGCTGAAGTCGACGATGGTCAGCGTGTCCACGTAGGGCAGCCCGGACTTCCAGTAGTTCGGGTTCCGGGTGAACACGCTGCGCTGGCCCGGGGTGAAGCTCTGGTAGACGAACGCCCCGGTGCCGGCCGGGTGGGCCGGGTCCAGGCCAGCCGGCGCGATGTACAGGTTGTACCAGAACGCGGCTAGCTGCTCGACGAAGCTGGAGAACGGCTTGGTCAGCTTGACCAGGACGGTGTGCTTGTCCAGCGCCTTGGTGCCCTTGATGTCGATCGGGCCCAGGCCGAACTTGCCGGTGAAGTTGTTGCTGACCACCCGGTTGAAGGTGAACAGGACGTCCTCCGAGGTGAACGGCTTGCCGTTGGAGAACGTGACGCCCGGGCGGAGCCTGATGACCCACTCGGCCAGCGACCCGTGGTACGCGGTGATCGACTCGGCCAGCACGTACTCGATCTGGGCCGCGGCGGTGAGCTGGACCAGGGGCTGGTACAGCGACTGGAGCCGGGACGTGTCGATGTAGGTCAGGCTCTTGTGCGGGTCGATGGTGTCCGAACTGGAGCCGCCGGCCAGGCCCAGCTTCAGGTTGCCGCCGCGCCGCGGCCGGCGGCTGGCCGACGCGAGTTGCTGCTGGCCGCCGGAACTGGGCCCGCCGCAGGCGGCCAGTAAACCCGCCCCGGCCAGCGCGCCGGTGGCGGCGGCCCCGCGGAGGAACTGGCGTCGGCCCAGCCCTGCTGGCCGCGGGGGCGTGCTGCTCTGATCGGATCGATCCACGGGATCTACCTCCACGAGATTCATCTGGTTGGGGTGGTTGTGTCGCTTTGGGTCTACGGGGGCGGCTATCCGGCCACCAGGAGCACCTTCCCGACGTGCTGGCGCTGCTCCAGGAACCGGTGCGCCGCGGCGGCGTCGCTGACCGGGAACGTGGCGGCGATCGGCACGGTGATGTCGCCGCGCCGGATGAGGTCCAGCGAGGTGGCGAGATCGCCCGGCGGGGCCACCCGGAAGCCGACGATGCGCCAGCCGTTCCGGAACAGCGGGATCAGGTCGAGCGGGACCACCTCGCCGGCGTGCGCACCGCAGGTGACCAGGGTGCCTTCCTCACGGAGCACGGACAGGTGCCCGCCGAACAGCTCGCCGCCCACGGTGTCCAGCACCGCGTCGAAGCGGCGGCCGCCCGCCGCGTCCAGCAGTTGCGCGGTGATGTCCCCGGGGCTGTCCGGGCGCCCGCGCACCACGACCTGGTCCGCGCCCAGCGCGGCCACCTGTTCCGCCTTGGCCGCCGTGCCCACGGTGGCCAGCACGGTGGCACCGGCCAGCTTGGCGCACTGCACCAGGGCCCCGGCCACGCCGCCGGAGGCGGACGGGACCAGCACCAGGTCGCCCGGCCGGACCAGAGCCAGCCGGTTCACCATGTGCCAGGCCGTGCTGACCACGCACTGCCCGGCCGCCATGGCCAGCAGGTCATCGCCCGGCCGGAGCGGGACCACCACCTCGGCCGGCACACAGACCAGCTCGCCGTACCCGCCCCACCGGGTGGTGCCGAAGATCTCGAAGTCGGCGCACAGATCCGGCCGCCACCGGGCGCACTGCGCGCAGCGCCCGCAGCTGTACTGCTGCAGCGCGGTCACCACATCCCCGGTGCGGACGCCGGTGGCCTGGCTGCCCACCGCGACCACGGTCCCGGTGAACTCCGCGCCGAGCACCATCGGCAGCGTGAACGGCCAGCGCGAGGTCCCGGCCCGGGAGTCGAGGTCGGAGTGGTTGACCCCGCACGCCTGCACATGTACCAGAACGTCGGCGGCGCCGATCTCCGGGTCCGGGATGTCCGCGTAGCACATGGCCTCGGCGGGCCCGTATTCGTAGAACGCGGCCGCTTTCACCGGGCCGCGCCTACGGGCCCCGGCATAACACCGGTTTCATTTGCCACGGGATGAGCGTGCTGCTCAGCAATAAAGTCAGGCACAGGCTGCCCCAGCTCCCACTGATGTGACACCGAATTACTAAGCCAATTCGCAGATAAAAGGCCATCGATCCAGGCCAGGCAGCCTGAGCTGGCGGACGGCGAGGCTGCGCTGTGGCTGGTTCGTGCTGGCACGAGAATATCTCCGTGAAGCATGGGATATGGGCCGAACCTGGCAAATAGATCCCTTCCAGGGAATTCCGGTGTCAGACTTGGCCGCCAGTCCGGTATAACCGCATAGTAAGCCAACTACTAATACGATCCGCAATAGTGCTGAACGGAATGATCTAGGACCATCTCGTTGTCCTGGCGTAGCCGCCCGGTTACGGTGGGGCTGGGCCTAGCCCGCGCCGAAGGGGCGCGCCGCCGACTGGACTGAGGAGCGAGGGAGCGAGGAACGAGCGATCGAGCGACGAGGGAAGCTCGGCGGGTTCCAGCGCCCCGGAGGCGCAAAGCAAACAGGGCGGGAGGAATGGACGTGGCAGCTGCCCAGGCAGTCCGGCCGCCGCACCCGGTCCGCCAGCTGATCGGCCAGCGGGCCGCGGTCGGGGTGTTCACGTTATGTGTCGTGTCTATGCTGGTGTTCCTGGCCACCCAGGTGCTGCCGGGCAACGCCGCGGTAGCGGTGCTGGGCCGCACCGCGGCCGGCAACCCGGCCGCGGTGCACCGGCTGGAGGCCGCGCTGCACCTGAACCGGGGACTGCTGGACCAGTACTGGATCTGGTGCTCCGGCCTGCTGTCCGGGCATCTCGGGCACTCCCTGGCCAACGGGCAGCCAGTCTGGGGTTACGTCGCGCCGCGGCTGGTCAACTCGGCCGTGCTGATGCTGGTCTCCGGCGTGCTCGGCGCGCTGCTCGGGGTCGGGCTCGGCATCGCCGCCGCGCTGCGCAAGGACGGCTGGTTCGACCACCTCACCGCGGTCGGCGCGCTGGCGGTGACCTCGCTGCCCGAGTTCGTGGTCGCGATCGGCCTGATCATCCTGCTGTCCACCTCGCTGCTGCACCTGCTGCCCGCCGTGTCCGTGCTGCCGCCGGGCAGCTACGCCTGGATCGCGCCGCGGCTGCTCATCCTGCCGGTGGCCACTCTGGTCATCGTCATCGTGCCGTACATCCAGCGGATGACCCGGGCCGCGATGATCGAGGCGCTGGAGTCTGACTACGTTGAGATGGCCCAGCTCAAGGGCGTGCCGCGGTGGCGGATCGTGCTGCTGCACGCGCTGCCCAACGCGACCGCGCCGGTCATCCAGGTCATCGGGCTGAACTTCCTGTACCTGGCGGGCGGGGTGGTCATCGTGGAGTACGTCTTCGCCTTCCCCGGTATCGGCCAGGGCCTGGTGAACGCGGTGAATGCCCGGGACATCCCGGTCATCCAGTTCATCGTCGTGGTGCTGGCCGCGTTCTACGTGTGCATGAACATCGTCACCGACGTGATCGCGCTGCTGGCCACGCCCCGGCACCGGATTCCCCGGTGAGCGGCAGGGGATGCCGATGACCGTTGCTGACCCGCCGCGGCTGCGCCGCCACCCGTGGCTGGCCATTCTCGGCCAGGCGGTCCGCACCCCGCGCGGCGTGGCTGGCCTGGCCCTGGCCGGCGTCGTGACCGCGGTCGCCGTGGCCGGCCCGGCGCTGGCCCCGCACTCGGCCCAGGCGCTGCTCACGTTCCCGTTCGGCAAGCCGTCCGGGGCGTACCCGTTCGGCGCCGACTTCCTCGGCCGCGACGTGCTGTCCCGGGTGCTGGACGGGGGCTGGGTGCTGCTGCTGATGGCGGTGAGCGCGACCGTGCTGGGCATCGCCGCCGGGGCGGCCGCCGGGATCAGCGCCGCCTACCTGCGCGGGCACACCGACGGGCTGATCATGCGCACGGTGGACGTCATCCTGGCCTTCCCCCAGCTGGTGTTCGCCCTGCTGCTGCTCAGCATCCTGGGCCCGCAGCCGTGGCTGATCGTGCTCGCGGTCGGGCTGACCCACGCCCCCGCGGTGGCCCGGGTGATCCGCGCCGCCACGCTGGACGTGGCCGAGCGGGATTACGTGAAGGCGGCCGAACTGCAGGGCATGCGCCCGGCCGCGGTGATGGCCAAGGAGATCCTGCCCAGCCTCAGCACGCCGCTGATGGTGGAGGCCGGGCTGCGGCTGACGTATTCGATCATCATCATGTCCGGGCTGGCCTTCCTCGGGTTCGGCCAGCAGCCGCCCGCCGCGAACTGGGGAATGATGATCAACGAGAACCGGACCGGGCTGGCCCTCAACCCGTGGGCGGTGATCGTCCCGGCCGCCATGATCGCGCTGCTCACCATCGGCACCAACCTGCTGACCGACGCGATCGGCCAGGCCGCGATCGGGGTGGACCGCAAGCCCGCCGAAGCCGCCCTGCTCGACGAGCTGATCCCGGTCGAAGGCCCGGTGCGCTGATGGCTGAGCAATTCAACGGGTCGCGCACGGCGGACCAGTACCGACTCCGCGTTCGCGAGCTGGAGATCCGGAGCGGGCGGAACGGGCCGGCCGTGGTCAGCGGGATCTCGTTCGCGGTCCGGCCCGGTGCGGTCATCGGCCTGGTCGGCGAGTCCGGGTCCGGGAAGACCACGGTCGCGCTGGCCCTGCTCGGGCACACCCGGCGCGGCCTGTCGGTGACCGACGGTGAGATCCGGCTGGACGGCACCGACCTGCTCCGGCTCAAGCCGGCCCGGCTGCGCGCGCTGCGCGGGGCCGCGGTCAGCTATGTGCCCCAGGACCCGGCCGCGGCGCTGAACCCAGCACTGCGGGTCGGCTACCAGCTCCGTGAGGTGCTCCGGGTGCACCCCGGCAGCAGCACGGACGCGGACACCAGGATCGGTGAGGTGCTCCGTGAGGTGTCGCTGGACGCGACCGGCGACCTGCTGCGCCGCTATCCGCACCAGCTGTCCGGCGGCCAGCAGCAGCGCATCGGGCTGGCCATGGCGTTTGCCTGCCGGCCCGCGCTGATCGTGCTGGACGAGCCCACCACCGGCCTCGACGTGTCCACCCAGCGACGCGTCCTGGACACCGTCCGCCAGCTCTGCCGCGGCTACGGGGTGGCCGCCGTCTACGTCAGCCACGACCTGGCCGTGGTCAGTGAGCTGGCCGACCAGGTAGCCGTCATGTATGCCGGGCGCATCGTCGAGACCGGGCCGGCTGGAGCACTGTTCGCCGGGCCGCGGCACCCGTATACCCGCGGGCTGCTGGCCGCGGTCCCGGAACCGGGCCGCGACCAGCCGCTGGCCGGGATACCCGGGCAGCAGCCGCCACCGGGCCGCCGCGGCCCGGGCTGCGCGTTCGCCGCCCGCTGCGAACTGGTCCTGGCGCAGTGCCGCCAGCACGAGCCGGACCTGGTCCCGCTGGCGGGCGCTAGCCATGCCGCCGCCACTATCCCTTCTCCCCATGCGGCTGCCACCATCCCCTCTCCCCATGCCGTGCGCTGCTGGCGCGCGGACGAGATCGCCGCGGCCGCGGAGGACCGGCCCCGGGTGCGGGGGACCGCGGCTGGGCTCGGGCCGGTGGCACTGCTCTCGGTCCGCGGCGTGTCGGCCCGCTACCACGGCGTGCCCGCGCTGGCCGGTATCGATCTGGATCTGCCCGCCCGGGGCTGCGTGGCCGTGGTCGGCGAGTCCGGCTCGGGCAAGACCACGCTGGCCCGCTGCATCACCGGGCTGCAGCAGGACTGGACCGGCCAGGTGACGCTGCGCGGCGTGCCGCTGGCCCGGGCCGCCCGGCACCGGCCGAAGCAGGTGCTGCAGCAGATCCAGTACGTGTTCCAGAACCCGTACACCTCGCTCAACCCGCGGAAGACGGTCGGCCAGATCGTGGCCGAGCCGGTGCAGCGTTTCCTCGGCTTGCCCCGCGCCGAGCAGGCCGACCGGGTGGCCCGGGTGCTCGAAGATGTGGCGCTAGGCCCCGGCTTCCTGGGCCGGTACCCGGATCAGCTGTCCGGCGGCGAGCGGCAGCGGGTAGCCATCGCCCGCGCCCTGGCCGCCGAGCCGGACGTGCTGATCTGCGACGAGATCACCTCGGCGCTGGACGTCTCGGTGCAGGCAGTGATCGTGGAGCTGCTCCGGGCCGCGACCGCACAGCACCAGCTGGCCATGATCTTCATCACGCACAACTTGGCCCTGGTGCGCAACGTGGCCCAGACCGCGGTGGTGCTGCGGCACGGCCAGCTTGTCGAGGCCGGCCCGGCCGAGCAGATCCTGGCCGAGCCAACCAGCCGGTACACCGCGCAGCTACTGGCCGACTCGCCCCGCCTATCCCGGCCCGCCGCCCCGCCGGCCGCTGATCGTCAGCCCAGCTGATCACCACCCGTTCCTCGGTGAACCGCGTGAATGCTGCATTCATGCTCACCGGTGCACATGAATGCAGCATTCATGCGGTTGGCTGCTTCATCCCTATGCTGTCCTGGTGCGGTCGGAGCCGGCGGTCCAGCAGCTTGTGCAGCGTGCGGCCGCCCTGGCTGGCCGGCCGGGGCGGGCCATCCTGGGCATCACCGGGCCGCCCGCCGCGGGCAAGAGCAGGCTGGCCGGGACGCTGCTGGCCGAGCTGGACGTGCCCGCCGCCTACGTCCCGCTGGATGGCTTTCACCTGGCCCACCACGTGCTGGAGGAACGGGGCACGGTGCACCGCAAAGGCGCGCCGGACACGTTCGACGCGGCCGGTTACGTGGCGCTGCTCCGCCGGCTGCGCGATCCGGCCGAAGGCACCGTGTACGCGCCGCAGTTCCGCCGGGAGATCGAGGACTCACTGGCCAACGCGATCCCGGTGCCGCCCGGCGTCCCGCTGGTCATCACCGAAGGGAATTACCTGCTGGTCCAGTCCGGGCGGTGGGCCGAGGTGGCCGGGCTGCTGGACGAAGTCTGGTACCTGGACGTGGCCGAGCCGACCCGGCTGCGATGGCTGACCGACCGGCACATGTACTACGGCCGGAGCGCCGCCGAGGCCGCCGCCCGGGCCACCGGCCCCGACCAGCACAACGCCGACCTGATCGAAGCCACCAAGCCGCACGCCGACCTGATCATCTCGGTCACTGGCTGGCGATGAGTTCCCGGTACCAGTGGGCGCTCGCCTTGGGAATCCGCGCCTGGCTGGGAAAGTCCACGTAGACCAGGCCGAACCGGCGGCCGTAGCCCTCGGCCCACTCGAAGTTGTCCAGCAGCGACCAGGTGAAGTAGCCGCGCAGGTCTACGCCCGACTGCACGGCCGCCAGCGCGACGCGCAGGTGGCCGGCCAGGTAGTCCACCCGGTCCTGGTCGCGGACCTGCCCCTCAGGGTCGGCGTAGTCGTGGAAGGCGGCGCCGTTCTCGGTAATGAACAGCGGCAGCCTGGCCTGATCGTGCACCCGGCGCAGGATGCGGCCCAGCCCGGCCGGGTTCGTGTCCAGCCCGCCCGCGGTCAGCCGGCCGGTGCTGGGCAGCACCGTGGCCTGGTGGTACGGCTCGCCCGGGTCGTGCGCCACCAGCTTGGTCTCGTAGTAGTTGACCCCGAGGAAGTCGGCCGGGGTGGCCATGACGCTCAGGTCGCCATCCTGGATGAAGTCGATCGGCACCTGTCGCTGGTACCAGTCGAGCATGTCGACCGGATAGCGGCCGGCGCACAGCGGGTCGAGGAACCAGCGGTTCTCGTGCCCGTCCAGCCGCCGCGCCGCGGCCTGGTCCGCAGCCGATCCGGAGGCCGGGCTGATGTCGGAGAACAGGTGCGCGAGCCCGACCTGGGCGCCGGGCGCACCGCCGCGCACGATCGGCACGGCCAGGCCGTGCGCCAGCATCAGGTGGTGCGTGGCGGCCAATGCGGCGTGCAGGTCCCGGATACCCGGCGCGTGGCGGCCCTGCAGATAACCGATCATGCCGGCGCAGAACGCCTCGTTGACGGTGACCCACTGATCCACCGCGTCACCCAGGTTGTCCAGCACCACCTGGGCGTAGTCGCAGAACCGGGAGACCGTGTCCCGGCTGGCCCAGCCGCCCGCGTCCTGCAGCGGCTGGGGGAGATCCCAGTGGTACAGCGTGGCCACTGGCTTGATGTCCCGCGCGTGCAGCCCGTCCAGCAGCCGCCGGTAGAAGTCGAGGCCCTTCTGGTTCACCGCGCCGGTGCCATCCGGGATGATCCGCGGCCAGGCGATGGAGAACCGGTAGGCGGCCAGGCCCAGCCCGGCCGCCAGGTCCAGGTCGGCGTCGGCCCGGTGGTAGTGGTCGCACGCGATCGCGCCGGTGTCGCCGTTGCGGACCGCCCCCGGGGTGGCGCAGAACGTGTCCCAGATCGAGGGCCCGCGGCCGTCCTCGTCGGCGGCCCCTTCGATCTGGTAGGCGGACGTCGCGGCGCCGAAGACGAAACCGGGCGGGAAGCGCATGGACAAGGGCGACTGCTCCTTCACTGCGGCGACTGCGGCGACTGCGGCCACTTACTTTCGTGCTTACGTTAAGGCTTGAGGAAAGTGAGGGTCAAGCAGCCCGCAGTGGCTGCGGAGTGGGCGGCCGGGGTCAGCCAGGGGAGACCGCGTGCCGCAGCCGGGACCGGGCGTCCGGGTCGGCCGAGCTCATCGCGCCGACGCTGAGCAGCTGGGCGATGGGCAGCGTGGCCCCGCCCAGGGCGACCGCGTCCGGGCCCAGTTCGGCCTTGACGATCTCGACCCGGCTGAACGGGAGCCGCAGCGCCTGGCGCTCGGCCGCCGCGCGGATCCGGGGCAGCAGCGCGTCGCTCAGCGTCCGGCCCAGCCAGCCACCGATCACGATCCGTTCCGGGTTGAACAGGTTGACCAGGTCGGCCAGGCCGGCCCCGAGGTAGGTCACGGTCTCATCGAGGACCTGATCGGCGATCCGGTCCCGGCCGGCCGCCGCGATGATGGCCGCGATCCCGGCTTCCAGCTCACCCGGGCCACTGGCCACCCGGCGCCGCTTGAGCTGCTCGTACCGGGCCACGATGGCGCCGGCCCCGGCATACGCCTCCAGGCAGCCCTGGGCGCCGCAGCGGCAGGTCCGGCCGCCCGCGACCACCGTGGTGTGGCCCCATTCGCCGGCGCTGCTGGTCGCGCCCCGGTACACCTCGCCGTTGCTGATGATGCACATACCCACGCCGATGCCGAGCAGCGCGATGACCGCGTTGCCGGTGCTGCGCGCGGCACCGAACCAGCGCTCGGCCTGGCCCAGGGTCTTGGCCCCGTTGTCCACCAGGATGGGCAGCCCAGTCTGGTCCCGGAGCATCTGTTCCAGCGGCACGTCGTGCCAGCCCACACTCTGCCCGTGCACCACCGCGTCCGTGTGGTGCTCGACCAGGCCGGGCACCCCGACCCCGACGCCGAGGATGGCGGTCCGGGCCGCCCCGGCCTCGGCGATCACCGCCTCGACGCCCGCGACGATGTGGCTGACCGCGTCGTCCGGGTCGAGCACCGTCATGTCGGTTACCGAGGTGTGCCGGGCCAGTGGCTGCAGGGCGAAGTCGAACAGCTCGACCAGGAACGCGGTCTCCCCGACGTCCACCCCGATCACGTAGCCGTAACCGGGGTTGACCTGGAGCAGGCCGCGGGGGCGGCCGCCGTTGGAGTCCTCCAGGCCGACCTCGGCCACCACACCCTCGGCGACCAGCGCGGCGACCAGGTTGCTGACCGTGGCCGGGCTGAGCCCCGCCACCGTGCCAACTTCCTGCCGGGTCAGCGGGCCGTTAAGAAATACCTCCCACAGCGCGCGGGACCGGTTGCTCTTCCGCAGATCCCGCACGGTGGTTGTCCTGGGCCTGGGCATCGACCTGCCTCATCAAGCGAGGGGCCGCGATGATGCGGCTGATCGGGACCCTATTTTACGGCCTGGAATAAGCCGCTGCGGCCGCGCCCACGGGCCAGGTAACGAAAGGGACACGGAGGCCGGCTCAGCGTTGACAGTACTGGGCGTGCTCCATAATTTACGGCTTATAGAAAGCCCTAAAAAATCTGGTTCGCGCCCGGAAGGACACCACATGAGACCGACGAAGCTGTCGATCCTGGCCGGGGCCGCCGTACTGGTAGCGGCACCGCTGGCTGCCTGCGGCAGCAGTAGTTCCGGCGGGGGCTCATCCGCCCACCCGACGATTACCTACTGGGCCAGCAATCAGGGCACCAGCCTGCAGGATGACCGGCAGGTGCTCGGCCCGCAGATCGCCAAGTTCACCAAGCAGACTGGCATCAAGGTCAACTTCCAGGTCATCCCCTGGACCACGCTGCTCAGCCAGATCACCGCGGCCGCCGCGTCAGGCAAGGGCCCGGACGTGCTCAACATCGGCAATACCTGGTCGGCCTCGCTGCAGGCCACCGGTGCGTTCCTGCCGTTCACCCCGTCGGTCATGAGCGCCATCGGCGGCTCCAGCCGGTTCCTGGCCGGCAGCCTGTCGGCCACCGGCGCGCCCGGCCAGCCACCGGTCGCGGTGCCGCTGTACAGCCTGGCCTACGGCCTGTACTACAACAAGGCCGAGTTCGCCGCGGCCGGGATCAGCGGGCCGCCCGCGACCTGGAGCCAGTTCGTGGCCGATGCCAAGAAGCTGACCAAGGGCGGGCACTGGGGGCTGACCCTGGAAGCCGGGCAGGTGCCGGAGAACATCCACCTGGCTTTCGAACTGGCCGAGCAGCAGGGCGGCTCGTTCTACAACGCGGCTGGCAAACCCACGTTCAGCACCCCGCAGAACGTGGCTGCGGTCAAGCAGATGATCGATTTCATGCAGACCGACAAGATCGTCAACCCGAGCGATGCGCAGTACTCGAAAGGCACCGAGGCGCTGAACGATTACGCCACCGGCAAGGCGGCCATGGTGTTCTGGCAGGCCGCCTCCGGGTCGCTGGCCAAGCTCGGCATGAAGGCGTCGGACATCGGCGTGGCGCCGCTGCCGCTGCCCTCGCCGATGCCGGCTGGCGGGAAGAAGGTGACCAGCATGGTGGCCGGCATCAACATCGCCATCTTCAAGGACTCGCCGAACCTCGCCGCCGCGGAGAAGTTCGTCAAGTTCATGACCAGCACGCCGGAGCAGGAGAGCCTGAACCAGACCTACGGCTCGCTGCCCACCGTCCAGGCCGCCTACAGCGACCCGGCGTTCAACACCCCGGACGTGCACACGTTCCGCGGGATCCTGACCACCACGGCCGCGCCGATGCCCGCGGTGCCCACCGAGAGCCAGTTCGAGACGGCGGTCGGCACGGCCATCATCCACCTGTTCGCCAGCGCGGCGACGGGCAAGACCGTCACCAGCAGCATGATCGCCCAGGCGCTCACCCAGGCGCAGCAGCAGATCCAGGGCTGACCCTGCGTGGTTGACACCCTCCGGGCCGCGTCCGGTGTCACCGCACCCGCGCCGCCCCCGCCGAAGACCCGG
>DATCUG010000156.1:0-6377 GCA_036567525.1 Streptosporangiaceae bacterium
CTGACCGCGGCGGGCAGCCGGGCCGACCGGTCGGCCGCGCTGCGTGAGGTGCTGGCTGACACCGAGTTCGCCGACCCGGCCAGGCGGCTCATCTCCGCGGTGACCGGCCGGGAGGTAACGCCGGGCACGGACATCCGGCGGCTGTTGTGCGACCAGATCACCGAGCCGGTGCGGCTGGCCGAGGCGCTGCGCGCGGTGGCGGATGGAGTGGACCTGCTGCTGGACACCGGGCCGGGCGAGGCGATGGCCGGCCTGGCCGCCGACGCCGGCCTGGTGCCGGTGGTCAGCCTGGCGGCCGGACCCGAGAGCCCGGCGGCCCCGGCGGTGGCCGCGGCCCTGTTCGCGGCCGGCGCGGTGACCAGCCTGAGCCCGCTGCTGGCGGGCCGGCCGGCACGCCCGATCGACATCCGGCGGCCGCGGGTCTTCATCACCAACCCGTGTGCCGAGGTGATCAGCGCGGCCAGCGCCCCGGCTGACACACCGCCACGCACTACCGCCCGGGAAACTAGTGCGCACTCTCCGGCTGGCCCGGACGCGGCGGCCGACCCGTACCCCGGCGTCGGGCCCTGGCTCCGCTGCTTCACCGAACAACTCCGTCCCTCCAGCCAGCCAGAGCAGGCGGCCGACGAGGAGCCGTGGCGGCTGCACGCCACCACCCGGCAGCCGTTCGGCCGGATGGCCGCCGAGGTGTTCGAGGACGATCCAGCCGCGACCGGTGTGCTGGCCGTCATCGGTGACCTCGCCGATCCAGATGCCAGCAGCACGCTGATCGGGGCGGCCCGCGCGGCCGCCACCGCGGGCAGCCTGGTCGTGATCACGCCCACCGCCGGGCTGGCCGGTTTCTGCGCCAGCCTGCACGCCGAGCAGCCGTCGCTGGGCATCACGCTGATCCGGACCACGGACAGCATGGATGGGCTGCTGGCCGCGCAGCGGTTCGCGGTCACCGAGCCGGGCCGGTTCCGCGAGCTGGTGCTCGACGCATCCGGGGCACCGCACGAACCGGTGATGGTGGCGGCCGTGGCCCCGGATCCGTTCCTCGGGCCGCGGCCGGACAGCACTGCGGCCAGCCAGCCGCCCGGCCGCCCAGCCGGGAGCGGGCTCGGCCGGCCCGACGTCGTGCTGGTCAGCGGTGGACCGCCCGGCGACCTGCTGGCCATGGCCCAGCTGCTGGCTGGCTCCGGCGCCCGGCTCGCCCTGGTGGGCGGGCCAGTTAGGCCCGCCGAGGCCGCGGCGGTGGACCTGGCGCTGCAGGGCCTGCGCCGCACAGGCACGATGGTCAGCTACCTGACGGCTGACATCAGCGACCCCGACCAGGCCGAGGCGGTGGTGGCCCGGATCGAGCGGCAGGCCGGCCCGGTGACCGCGGTGTGCTACCCGGCCAGCAGTGGCCTGCGGTCCGGGTGCACCGAGTTGCCCGCGGACCAGGTGCGCGCGCTGATCTCCGCTCAGGGCGACGGGCTGAGCAACCTGCTCGGCGCGATCGGCGCGGCCGGGCTGCGGCTGCTGGTGACCATCGGCGCGCTGCCCGCCCGGTACGGCGCGGCCCGGCATGGCGCGGCCAGCCTGTGCGCCGCCGCCCTGGCCGAACAGGCCCGGCGGCTGGGCCAGGGCCTGCCCGGCGGCCGGGTGCTCCACGCCGATGTGCCATGGCCGCCCGGCAGCGGCCCGGCATCCCCGGCCGAGCTGGGCCGCTTGCTGACGAACGCGCTGGCCCATGGGCCGGCAGCCACCCGGATCGCCATCCACGGGCGGCCCGGGCGCGGGACCGGCGCGGTCACCGGAGACACGCCTGGCGGCCGTTTCCTGCAGACGGTGCGGGTGCACTGCCCGCACGTGGAACTGGTGGCCGAGGCGCAGGTGTCCACCCGGACCGACCCCTACCTGGCTGACTACCTGCTTGACGGGCGCCCCGTGCTGCCGCCCGCCATCGGGCTCGAGGCGATGGCGCAGGCGGCCGCCGCACTGGCCGGCCGGCCGCTGCGCGACGTGGCTGACGTCTCGATGGAGGCGCCGGTGGTGCTGCCGCTGGGCGATCGGGAGACCACGCTGCGGGTGTGCGCGCTGCTCCGGGAGGACTCCGTCGAGACCGTGCTGCGCGCCGCGGGCACCGGTTTCAGTCTCGACCACTTCCGGGCGTTCTTCCGGCTCCGGCCGGGCGCGGACTCCCCCGGGCCGGCCGGCCGCCCCGGCGGTCACAGTGCGGCCGACGGCCATGACGCGGCCGGCCGCCGCGGCCAGCGGCTTGGCCTCGGGGCGGCGGTACCGGGCAGCATCGTGGACGGGACCGATGTGTACGGCCCGATCTGCTTCCAGCGCGGACCGTTCCGCCGGGTCGCGTTCCTCACCGAGGTGACCGCGCGGTCCTGCCGTGGGCTGGTCCGCGGCGCCGACGACCGGCCCTGGTTCACCCCCGCGCCACCCGGGCCTGGCCAGCCGGCCGGCGCAGCGGCACCGCGCCCGGACAGCACGCTGATCCTGGGCAGCCCGGGGCTGAACGACGCGGTCATGCACATGCTGCAGGCCAGCGTCCCGGACCGCCGGATGCTCCCGGCCGGATTCCGCTCGCTCACGCTGACCGGCCAGGAAGTGTGCGGCGCGGTCCAGGTAGGCGCCGAGCGGGCCGCTGGGCCCACCGGCACCTGGCAGGTGAGCGCGACCGACGCGACCGGGCGGCCCGTGCTCACGCTGAGCGGGTTGCGGCTGCGCGAGGCCGGGAGCCTGCCGCCGGGCACACCGTGGCATCCCACGCTGCTCGCCGCGGCCATCGAGGGACGTGGCGCCGAACTCGGCCTCGACCCGGCGCTGCGGGTCAGCCTGCGCTGCGGGCTGCCGCCCGGGCCGGATGCGCCCCCGCCACCCACCGGCCTGCCCTGGGTGGATACCTCGGCCGGCACCGGCTCGCTGGCCGGCTTCCAGCTCACTGCCCAGGCCAGCATGCCGGTGGCCTGTCACTGGGAGACGACCGAACCGCGCGCCACCGAGAAGAAGCAGGATGCCCTGACCGTACCGGAGGACCTGGCCCGGCAGCTCCGCGAGCGCTATGCCGGGCAGCCGGCCGCGGTCAGTGCCCGGCTGCGGGCCATCGTCCGCTGCCTGGCCGCCGCGGGCTGGCCCAACGGCGCGGCACCGGAACTGGATGCGGCGCGCGACTCGAACTGGGCCCGGATCCGGGCTGGCAAGATCACGGTGGCCTGCACGGTCGCGGTCCTGGACGGCGTGCCGCAACCGGTCGCCATCGCGCTGGCCACCTGGCCCACGGACGGCGAGCCCGCCCCGGGTAGCCCGGCCGCTAGCGGGCAGGGCGCCACCGGCGGCACCAGCACCAGCCAGGCTGGACCATCCGGCCGCCCCGCGGGAACGGAGGGCAGGCCAGGGCGGCCCGGCGACAGCCTAGGCCGCCGCAGCGTGCTGAGCTGATCTCAGAGCTTGGTCAGCTTGCTGTACGGGGCGGCGATCCGCTCCTGCTGGGTACCGAAGTCGACCAGTACACCGGACTCGTCGGTGCTGATGACCCGGCCCAGGCCGTACCGGTCGTGGGTGACCAGTTCCTGCGGCTCGAAGGTCTTCACCGGCCGGGCCACAGGCGGGGTATTGAAGGGACTTCCGGGCAGGTAACGCCGGGTCGCGGCGTGGGGAGGTTTCATCACTAACAGTATGCGCGTTATCAGGTGTTCGCTGCAGGCACAAACCGCAGACTGGCACCTTCACAGATCGGTAACGAGATGATCATGTCCCGCCCCGGCGGTCAGGCGGGCAGCCGCTCTGTCCCGCCACGGCGGGCCCACCATTCCGCCTCCGCCGCGCCGATCGGGGTGGCCGGCGGGCCCTGGACGAATGGCCAGATTTCCTCGGCGATGGCTCGCCAGTCCGCCGTGGCGCCCAGCTCGCCGAGCACCGCGAACAGGCCCAGGTTGATGCGCTGCAAGATGACATACGACCGGGGCACGCTGACGTACTGGGCTAGCGGGCTGCGCACGTCGAAGAACCGGCGCACCACGGCCGAGGCGTAGTCCCCGGTGATCTGCCGCGGGCCGGGCCGGCGCACCGTGTCGTAGAACACGGCCATGTGCTCGACGACCGTGTCCGTGCTCACCGGCGCGTCCGGGATGAGGAAGCCGGCCCGCACCATGGCGGCGCGGAAACCCGCCGGGTCCTCGTCCACGCACAGGTAGCGAACCATGTCGATGAGCGGCTGCAACTCGGCTGGGCTGAAGTACTTGACCAGGCCGAAGTCCAGGAACGTGACCCGGCCATCGCCGTGGAACAGATAGTTGCCCGGATGTGGGTCGCCGTTGAACAGGTGGGCCCCGTACAGGCTGCGGAACGTGAACCGGTAGATCGTTTCGGCGGCCAGGTCGCGCTCGTGCTGCGACCAGCCGGCCAGCTCAGCGAACCGCGCCCCGTCGGCCAGTTCGCTGGTCACCACCCGCCGGGTGGACAGCTGGCTGACGATGCCGGGGATGTGAATGGTCGGGTGGCCGGCGAAGTGCGCCGCCACCGTCTGCTGGTTGCTAGCCTCGCGCCGGTAGTCGAGCTCCTCCAGGACGCGGTCGCGCAGCTCCCCGATCAGCGCGTCCACGTCCTGGCTCGGCGCGGTGATCTTGAGCATGCGGCGCAGCAGGGCGACGTTCTGCAGGTCGGCGGCGATGGTCTCGGCGATGCCCGGGTACTGCACCTTCACCGCGACCGCCTGGCCGTCCCGGGTGATCGCGCGGTGCACCTGGCCGATGGACGCGGCCGCGATCGGCTCCGGGTCCCAGCGGCCGAACACCTGCTCCGGCGGCTGGCCCAGCTCTTCGGCGACGACCCGGGCGGCCAGCTCGGCGCTCATCGGCGGCACGCTGTCCTGCAGCCGGCTCAGCGTGCGGCGGACCGCCGGGGACAGCCCATCGTCCACGTAGCTGGCCATCTGGCCGATCTTCATCAGCACGCCCTTCATCGCGCCGAGCGTGGTTGCCACGTCCTCGGCGGTCTGCAGGGCCAGGTCGGTACGCAGCTGCTGCCGGTGCTCGCCAGCCGCGGCGAACAACCGGGGCGCACTGCTCGCGTAGCGCACTCCGCCGCGCACCGCGAGCTGGACCGCGGCCCGTCCCCGCTCCACCCGCAGCAGTATCTGCCCGGGGGGGCGACCCCCCGGACCCCCCGATCGCCGCTCCGCGCCGAGCGCCGGCAAGCCGGCGCGGCCGGGGAGGCGGCCCCGCAGAGCCTTCCGATCGCCGCTCCGCGCCGAGCGGCGGCAAGCCGCCGCCAACGCAATCGGCCGGAGCCGGCTGTACAGCAGGAAGGCCCCAGCAATCATTCCCGCAATACCGAGTGCGCTGGCCAGCCGCTTCACGGGCGCCGCGCCGCGCGCACCCGCAACTCGATCCGCTGCCGTGCTTCGAGCACCCCCGGCTCGCCCAGGAACACCGTGTCCAGCACACCAAGCGCCTGCCGGAGCTCGGCCCGGCGGCTATCGGTGAGCGGGTCCGGCTCCGGGTACCCGTACATGCCGCGCGCCCAGGACGGCAGTGACGCGATGCTGGCGTTACGTATGTCCTGCCAGATCTCGGCGATGTCCTCGTCGAGGCCCGGGGGGTCGAGCAGAAAAGCCATGGATTCCTGGGCCGCTTGTGTGCAGCGCAACCGCGGCCGCACCGAGCTGAGGTAGCCATCCAGCTCGGCCACGCTGGCCGGGGCCTGGCCGGCCGGGACGCCGACGAGTTCCGCCGCGACCACCATCTCGGCCACGTAGCGGTCGCTGTCCGCCGCGCTCAGCGGCGTGCCGAACAGCGCGGCGGCCACGATGCCCGACTCGACCAGCGTGCTGTGCACCCAGAGCAGCAGCGCGGGGTCACCCGCCGCGTAGGGCTGGCCGGTCACCGTGTCCACCCCGGTCACCCGCTCGTGGATGCGGCGCACCCGGGCCGCGGCCCGCTCGGCCACGGCACGCTCGGCGAAGTTGATCGTGGCCAGGTAGGCGGACGTCGCGGCCAGCCGGCCGACCGGATCACGCCGCCAGTCGCTGTGCTGATCCACGCCCGCCATGGCCAGCGGGTGCAGCGCCTGCAGCAGCAGCGCGCGCAGTCCGGCAACCGGGCTGGACAGGTCCGTGCTCACCCGCCATGCGACGCTGCCCGGGCCGAAGAATCCCTCGTCCGCGGGGTGTTCCGGGACGCTGGCCGCGTACGCCGCCGCGGACCGGGCGACCAGGTCGGCCGCAGTGGCGTACGGATCCTGCTCAACGGTGCTCATACAGCCAACGTACCCGCCGCACACCGGGTCCCCGAGCGCCCGGACGGCGCCCTGATCAGCCGGGTGGCTCAAACTGAGAAACGCCGCAGCACAGCGGCGGCGGTACGGATAGTGACAGGCCCGTCACCCGCCGGGCTGTACTC
>DATCUG010000157.1:0-3780 GCA_036567525.1 Streptosporangiaceae bacterium
CGTTTAGTGCTGCTCCAGCTACACCAAACGGTTGATCACGTTCGGGTGGGGGCGCCGGGGCGGTGGGCCGGGCTACTCGGCGGTCCGGCGGGTGGTGGCGGCGCGGATCGCGGCCAGCCCGCCGCCGAACACCGCCGCGGCCACCAGGGCCAGGCAGGTGACCGTGGCCGCGTGCGCGGACAGCAGCCGGAACGCGTCGTGCGTCCCGCCTGGCGGCAGCGTCCCGGCCAGGTTCAGGTACAGCGTGCCGAACGTGGCCACCCCGACCACCAGCGCGAGCTGGTTGACGGTGACGATCACCCCGGTGGCGTCGGCCGCCTCGGCCACCGGCACCCGGAGCAGCACCGCGGTCATCAGCGGGCCGAACGCGGCCGCCATCCCGGCGCCGGTCAGCGCCAGCACCCAGTACACCGCGATCCCAGCGTGACCGCCGTCATGCAGCAGCAGGCCCAGCAGCGCCAGGCCGGCCGCGTACCCGGCGAAGCCGGCGATGACCAGGCCGCCGAACCACCGCGCGGGCAGCCGCTGCCAGTTGAGGCTGACCAGCGCGAACGCGGCCGCCGCCGGGGCGAACGTGAGGCCGGCCCGCAACGGCGAGTCGCCCAGCCCGCCCTGCAGGTGCAGCGCCAGCACGAAGAAGAACCCGCCGAACACGGCCATCGTGACGAACAGGCCGGCCATGCCCAGCGTGACGCCGGGCAGCCGGAGCACCCGGCCCGGGATCAGCGGTGCCCCGCCGCGCGCCGCCACCCGCCGCTCGACGAGGGTGAACAGGGCGAACAGCACGGCGCTGCCGGCCAGGCAGGCCCACCCCCAGACCGGCCAGTGTTCCGGCTGGCCGAGCACCAGCGGCAGTACCAGGGCCAGCACGGCCGGGGTGAGCAGGGCCAGCCCGGCCGGGTCCAGGCCGCGGTCCCGGTCCGCCGCGCCGTGCGGCAGCCAGCGCGCGCCCAGCATGAGCAGCGCGGCGCCGATCGGCACGTTGATCAGGAACACCGAGCGCCAGGTGCTGCCGAACAGGTCCGCGGTGACCAGCAGGCCGCCCGCGATCTGCCCGGCCACCGCGCCACCCGCGATCACCGCCGCGTACAGCCGCATGGCGCGGGCCCGGGCGGTGCCGGTGTAGCTGCGCTGGATCAGGCTGAGTACCTGCGGGATCATCGCCGCGGCGCCCGCCCCCTGGACGAACCGCAGCCCGACCAGCAGGCCTGTGGTCGGGGCCAGCCCGCAGCCCAGCGAGGCCAGGGTGAACAGGGCCAGGCCGGCCAGGAACATCCGGCGGTGGCCCAGGATGTCACCCAGCCGGGCCCCGGTGACCAGGCCCACCGCGTAGGTGATCACGTATCCGGCGATGACCAGTTGCAGGCCGGCGCCGGTGGCGTGCAGGTCGGTATGGATGGACGGGGCGGCTACGTTGACCACGGAGGCATCCAGCACCGCCATGAACTGCCCGGTGAGGACGATGGCCAGCAGCGCTCCCGGGGCCGCGGCCCGGCGGCCCGCCCGGCGGCCGGCCCGCCGGAGCACCCGGGCTTCGGACCGGGTCACGGTTGCAGTGTCTGTCATGGCATCCACTGTGCCGCGCCGGTTATCCAGGTACCAAGAGCCCAGTTATCCTGGTACCAGCACCACCTGGCAAAGCCGCCGGCGCACCGGCACGATGGGAACATGAGCACCATGACTACTGCCGAAGCGGGCCCGCGCCGCGCTGAGCTGGCCGCCTTCCTGCGCAGCCGCCGGGAGCGGATCAGCCCGGAGCAGGCTGGCCTGCCGCCCGGGTTGCGCCGCCGCACGCCCGGGCTGCGCCGGGAAGAAGTGGCCCAGCTAGCCGGGGTCGGCGTCACCTGGTACACCTGGCTGGAGCAGGGCCGCCCGATCAACGCCAGCGCGCAGGTGCTCACCGCGGTGGCCCAGACGCTCAAGCTGGACCAGGCCGAGCGGGAGCACCTGTTCCGGCTGGCCGACGTGCCGGACGCCGCCGCCGACCCGGCCGTGGCGCCGTGCCCGCAGGTCCCGGCCGAGGTCCAGGCCATCATGGACGGCCTGACACCGATGCCCGCCTGCGTGCTGAACGAGCGCTACGACCTGCTCGGCTGGAACGACGCGTACGCCGCGCTCTGGCCCGGGGTGACCGGCGCCGCGCCCGGCGAGCGCAACATCCTGTGGCTGAACTTCACCTACCCGGAGTGCTGCCATCCGTACGTGAGCCGGCACGAGCAGCTGGGCCGGCTGGTCGCCCAGTTCCGCGGCCATTACGGCCGGCACGTCGGCGAGCCCGCCTGGACCGGGTTCATCGAGCGCTTGCAGGCGGTCAGCCCGCAGTTCGCCAAGCTGTGGGCCGAGCACGACGTGGCCAGCCCGGTCAGCTACGTGAAGATCTTCCGGCACCCGGCGTTCGACCGGCTGGCCATGACCTCGACCAGCTTCGGCGTGCTGGCCGTGCCCGGCACCCGGATGGTGGTCTACACCCCGGTCGACGAGACCTGCCGGATCGCCATCGACAAGCTGCTGGCCGGCGAGGGCGCCGGCGCCCAGTACCCGTGCGCCCCCGCACACGCCCAGCGCCGCGCCGACCTGGCCGCAGCCTCAGCCCTCGCCTGACCCCAAGCCGTCAGGCGTGCGAATTTTTGCCCGCATAGGGGCAAAAGTTCGCACAGCTGAGCGATGCGCCTACCGTCAGCCGGTGTTCTGCAGGCCGGCGGCGATGCCGCTGACGGCGAGCAGCAGCAGGCGGTGCAGTTGCTCCCGCCGCCCGGCGTCCGCGCCGTCACCCTCGCCCTCGCCCTCGGCGGGCAGCGCGCGGAGTTCGTTGAGCGCACGGAGCTGCAGGTAGGACAGCGCATCGACGTACGGGTCGCGCAGCGCCACCGCGCGGGACAGCACCCGCCGGTCGGCCAGCAGCCGGTCGTGCCCGGTCACCTCCAGCACCAGCCGCCGGGTCAGGTCGTACTCGGCCAGCACCTGCCCGGCGAGGTCGTCCCGGCCGCCCAGGGCCAGGTGCCGGACCGCGATCCGCCGGTCGGTCTTGGCCAGGCTCATCTCGGCCCCGTCCAGCAGCACCGCGAGCAGCGGCCAGCCCTGGTAGGCCTGCCGCGCCTCGGCCAGCCCGCCGGGACCGCCAGCCACCGCGGCCAGCCCGCTGCCCAGGCCATACCAGCCGGGCAGGTTGAGCCGGGTCTGCGCCCAGGCGAACACCCACGGGATGGCCCGCAGGTCATCAAGACCCACGACGCCGAGGCCACGCCGCGCGGGCCGGGACCCGATGCGCAGCCCGCTGATCTCCTCCAGCGGGCTGATCTTGGCGAACCACTCGGCGAACCCTGGTGTCTCAACCAGCGTCCGGTAGGTGCCCAGCGCGGCCGCAGCCATCCGGTCAGCCGCGCCGCGGAACCGCCCCGCCGCGGCCGCGTTCCGCTCCCCCACCACCGGCGACGAGGCGAGCAGCACCGCGGACGTGACCTGCTCCAGGTGCCGCTGGCCGATGACCGGGTTGCCGTACCGGGCGAAGATCACCTCACCTTGCTCGGTCACCTTGAACCGGCCGTCCACCGACCCGGGCGCCTGGGCCAGCACGGCCCGCCCGGCCGGCCCGCCGCCCCGGCCCAGCGCGCCGCCCCGGCCGTGGAACAGGGTCAGCCGGACGTCGTTATCCGCCGCCCACCGGGCCAGCTGGCCCTGCACGTCGAACAGCCGCAGCGTGGCACTGACCGGGCCGAGTTCCTTGGCCGAGTCGGAGTAGCCGAGCATGACCTCGAGCTGCCGCCCGGTGGCGGCCAGCCG
>DATCUG010000158.1:0-4811 GCA_036567525.1 Streptosporangiaceae bacterium
CGTCGCCACGGCCACACCGGCACTGGCCGCCGACGCCCCGGGCGCGCCCGGGGCCAACGCCACCTGGAACGAGTCGAACGTGACCGGCTTCGCCGACTCGCTCGGCTCGGCCTCGAAGGTCTGGTACACGCTGGGCAACGGCGAACTGGAGAACGTCTTCTACCCGCAGACGGACACCCCGGACACGTTCGGCCTGCAGTACATCGTCACCGACGGGTCGTCGTTCGCCAGCACCGAGACGGCCGGCACCACGCACACCATCTCGCTGGCCGACCCGACCTCGCTGGTCTGGCAGCAGGTGAACACGGCCAGCAACGGTGATTTCAAGATCACCAAGACGTACATCGCCGACCCGTCGCGGTCGGTGATCCTGATCCAGACCACGTTCGACAACCTGAGCTCCAGCCCGCTCCAGCTGTACGCCGACTACCTGCCACAGCTGAACAACGACGGCATGGGCAACACCGGTGGCACCGACGGCACCAGCGGTGACCTGGTGGCCAGCAACGGCAGCGTGTCCAGCGCGCTGACCGCCTCGACCGGGTTCAGCCAGACCAGCACCGGCTACGTGGGCACCTCCAGCGATGGCAGCACCATGCTGACCAGCAGCTTCGGCCTGACGTCCACATACAGCTCGGCGTCCACGGCTGGGCACATCGTGCAGGTCGGGCAGATCCCGGTGGCGGCCAGCGGGTCGACCACGTTCACCCTGGCGCTGGCCTTCGGGTCCGGCCAGCCGGCCGCGATCTCCGATGCGGCCGCGTCGCTGGCGGCCGGGTTCAGCTCGCTGGAGAGCTCGTTCGAGTCCGGCTGGCACAGCTGGGTCAGCGGGCTGAACAGCCCGCCCGCGTCGGTGACCGGCAGCAGCGCGCTGCAGCAGCAGTACTACGTGTCGCTGATGGAGCTCAAGGCCAACGAGGACAAGACCTACGCCGGTGGGTTCGTCGCCGCGCCCAACGACCCATGGGGCGCCAGCGTCAGCGCGAACAGCGCCGGCGATCACGGCTATCACGTGGTGTGGACCCGGGACGAGTACGAGATGGCCTCCGCGCTGCTGGCCGCCGGGGACAGCACCGACGCCAACGCCGCGCTGCAGTACATCTTCACCTACGAGGAGGAGTCCAGCGGCGCGGTCAAGCAGAACACGTTCCTGAACGGGAACACCGTGTTCGGCTCGCTGCAGATGGACGAGGTCGCCGATCCGATCATCCTGGCCTGGCAGCTCGGCGCGACCAACTCGGCCGACTGGGCACACATCGAACTGCTGGCCAACTACCTGGTGTCCAACGGCCCGTACACGCCGCAGGAACGCTGGGAGGAGAACGGCGGCTACTCGCCGGCCACCATGGCGGCGGAGATCGCCGGGCTGATCTGCGCCGCGTCCATCGCCGAGACCAACGGGGCGACCAGCCAGGCGGCCAGTTACCAGTCCACCGCGCTGTCCTGGGCGTCCGAGCTGGACAGCATGACGTACACCACCACCGGCCCGTACGACAACGGCGACTACTTCCTGCGCATCACCCCGGATGGCAACCCCAACTCCGGGTCCTCGATCTCGATCTCCAACGGCGGCGGCAGCCACGACGACCGCACCGTGGTGGACCCGAGCTTCCTGGAACTGGTCCGGCTCGGCATCAAGCCGGCCACCGCGACTGACATCACCAACACCCTGTCGGTGGTGAATTCCGAGATTCAGGTCAACACCCCGGAGGGGCCGGTCTGGCACCGGTACAACTTCGACGGCTACGGCGAGACCTCGTCCGGCGGTGACTACACCGGATCCGGGGTGGGCAACCCGTGGCCGGTGCTGACCGGGGAGCGCGGCGAGTACGACGTGGCCGCCGGGAACCTGAGCGGCGCCCAGTCCATGCTGCAGACCATGGCCGGCGCGGCCAACGCCGGCGATCAGATCTCCGAGCAGGTCTGGGGCGGCAGCACCGGCACCGGCGGGTTCACGTTCGGCCAGCCGGACAACTCGTCCACCCCGCTGATGTGGGCGATGGCCCAGTTCGTACGGCTGGCCGTGGACATCTCGGCGGGCAAGAACGTGGACACGCCGAGCGTGGTGACCCAGTGCGTGCAGGACAGCAACTGCCCGGTCAGCGGCTCGGTCAAGGAGACGGTGAACGTGACCGTGCCGGTGAACACGGACGCCTCGGGTGACTCGGTCTACCTGGCCGGGAACCTGTCCGCGCTCGGGCTGGGCCAGCCGGACTGGGCCCCGAACGGCATCCCGATGACCCGGGTCAACGCCACCACCTGGACAACGACCATTCAGGCGGCCGCGGACGCCACCCTGGCCTACAAATACGACCTGGGTGGCACCTGGACCAACGTCGAGGAGACGGCCAGTTGCGGATACGTCAACAACCGCAGCATGTCGGTGAACGGAGGCACAGTTAACGACACCGTCGCCGCCTGGGCGGGCTTCGGCGGCTGCTAGCGGTCGCACGGACGTGCCGCCGGTCACCTACCCAGACGGGTGGCCGGCGGCACTGTGCTAGCCGGCTCAGGATTAGGGCTAGACGGCTCAGCATTAGGGCCGGCTCAGCCGAAGACAGGCAGGATCAGGCCGCCGGCGTCCGGGTCATCATGCAGGATCTCCAGCTGCACCGGCTGGAGCCGGGTCGCGGTGGCGGGCGGCTCGCCGGTGCCGGTGTTGCGGGCGAAGCGCGGGTGCGCGCCGCCGGACACCTGCAGCCGTAGCCGGTGCCCGGCCCGGAACCGGTAGGCGGTTGCGCTCATCGGCACTGTCATTTCGTATTCGGGCATCTCGTATTCCGGCCCGTCCTGGCCAGCCGCCGGGACATGCCGGATCAGCCCATCACACACGTTCCGGGACCGGCCGCGCCCGTCCACGTCGCATAGCCGGGCGAACAGGTCGAAGTGCGGGCCGCTGGCCCGGACCCGCAGCCGCGCGCTGACCGGGCCGATCACCTCCAGGTCGGCCGGCAGCGGCCCGCTGGTGAACACGAGCACGTCGGGCCGGGCCTCCAGGGCCCGGTTGTCCTGCGCCCCGGCCTGGCCCGTGACCAGTTGCCCGCCCACCGACGGCGTCGGGTCGGCCGGGTCGTAGCGGAACGACGACACGCGGGCCCGGCCGCCGCCCGGCTGGTGCTGAGCGTGCCGTCCGCGGCCAGCCGCCAGAGCTGCCCAGCCGACTGCGGCGGCGGCCAGTCGGGCAGATCCCGCCATTCCCCACGGCCGCCACCGACGTGCACCCGCACCGGGGGCTTTGTCCAGCCGCCCGGATCGCGGCTGCACTGCGCGGTCAGCCAGCCGAGTGCCTCGCCGACGACGATCGGCAAGTCGTCGCTGAACGCCGACGCGTGCGTCCACGGGCCGATCACCAGCCGCGGCCGGCGGCCCGCCGCCCGCAGCCGCCGGTACTCGGCCAGGGTCGGGTCAAGGCAGAAGTCCGACCAGCCGGAGAGCAGACTGACCGGCACCGTGGGCACCGGGGCACCGGCCGTCACGTCGAGTGAGGCCCAGTACGGGTCGGCGGCGTCCGGGTGCGTCAGCCAGTCCTCGAAGAAACCGGCCCGGCCACCCAGGGCCGGCGGGTAGGCGTCGATCAGCGGCAGTGTCCTGGCCACCTGGCGCAGCCGCCGCTGCATCCGCAGCATGGCCCTGACCAGTGCGCGGAGCCCTCGGTGCCAGCTGAGCGTGAACGCGGTGGGGACGAGGATGTTCTCCAGCGCGAACGCGCCACCGGGGTACAGCAGCGGGTGCGGGAGTGATACGCCGTTCTGCACGATCATGGCGCGCAGTTCGGGCGGGGCGTCGCCCGCCAGGGCCCACTGGGTGTACCCGAGGTAGCTGGGCCCGATGGTGGCCAGTTCGCCGGTGAACCAGTCCTGCTGGCGCAGCCAGGCCACCGCGGCCTGGCCATCGGCCCGTTCGTGCCGCAGCGGATACTGCTCCCCGCCTGAGCCGGCCGTGCCCCGGCAGCTCTGGATGACGACGTGATAGCCGCGCTCGGCGAACAGCCCGCCGAACAGGAAGGCCCACGGGAAGCCCCGGCCGTACGGGGTGCGCACCAGCAGCGTGGGCCGGGGCCCGGTGAGCTGGGGGATGTAGTGGTCGGTGCGCAGCGGCACGCCGTCGGCCGCGGGCACGTCGATCCCGGCCGCGACCCGCACCCCGCAGACCGGCGGCGGCAGGCCGCGCCGGGACAGCCGGATGAACAGCCGGACCGACCGGGGCAGCCGGCGACCCGGGGGTGGTGGCGCGTTCTCCCGCGCCGCAGCCATGTGGCCGGCGCGTTCCGGAACCGGAGCCGGAGCAGGAGTCGGCATGGCATTCGCCTCTAACTACGTACGCTGTACCTTGTTGTTATCTGGGAGCATACTACGTACGTTGCACGCCGATAAGCTCGGGCCCGGGAGAGGCTCCGGCCCCCGGGAGGCCCGGCCCCCAGGGAGGCCCCACGGAGGTGAGGATGGCCAGCACCAGCCAGCCGCCAGGGCCGGACGCCAGCGTGCGGCCATCCATCTGGGAGCTGCCCGAACATGGCGAGCGCGGGCCGAAGGCCCGGTACAGCCGGGCCGCGATCGGGGCCGCCGCGGTGGCGCTGGCCGACGCCGAGGGCCTGGACGCGGTCACCATGCGGCGGATGGCGGCCGAGCTCGGCCTGGGCACGATGTCGCTGTACAACTACGTGCCGACCAAGGACCATCTGGTCCAGCTCATGATCGACGAGGCGGGCACCGAGTACCGCTTCCCGGCCCAGCCGCCCCGGGACATCCGGCAGGCCATCGTGGACCTGGCCCGGCAGGGCCGGGACATCACCGAGCGGCATCCCTGGCTGC
>DATCUG010000159.1:0-3516 GCA_036567525.1 Streptosporangiaceae bacterium
CCTCGTCCACCGCCGCGCGGATCAGCTGGATCTCGTCCACCAGCGAGAACCCGTAGTTGAACGACGAGCCGCCCAGGCCGTCGCCGTGCGTCACCTCGATGACCTCGACGCCGGCCCCGTCCAGCGCGTGCACCACGCCGCGGACCTGCTCCTCGGTGAACTGGTGCCGCATCGCATGCGACCCATCCCGCAGCGTCGAGTCAGTAATGCGAACGTCCCGTTCCGGGCTCATGCAGACGCCCCTTCGCGCTTCGCGATAGCCAGCAGTTCGCCGACCTGGGCCGCGGCGGCGGTCATGATGTCCAGGTTGCCGGCCCAGTCCGGCAGGTAGTCGCCGTTGCCGCGGACCTCCAGGAACACCGCCACCCGGGCCCAGCCGTCCCAGCCGGGCCGCGGGTCGTCGTACTGCGGGTCGGCCCGCAGCACGTAGCCGGGCACGTACCTGGCCACGTCGGCCACCATGGACACCACCGACGCGGTGATCGCGTCGCGGTCCGCGTCGGCCGGGATGGCGCAGAACACGGTGTCCCGCATCACCACCGGCGGCTCAGCCGGGTTCAGGATGATGATCGCCTTACCGCGTTCCGCCCCGCCGACCTTTTCCACCGCGCTGGCCGTGGTGTCGGTGAACTCGTCGATGTTGGCCCGGGTGCCCGGGCCGGCCGAGCGGGACGCGACCGAGGCGACGATCTCCGCGTAGCGCACCGGGACGACCCGGGACACCGCGTGCACGATCGGGATGGTGGCCTGCCCACCGCAGGTGATCATGCTGAGGTTGGGTGCGGTGAGATGCTCGGCCAGGTTGACCGGCGGGCAGACCAGCGGGCCGATGGCGGCCGGGGTCAGGTCCACCGCCTGGATGCCGGCTGCCGCGTAACGCGGCGCGTTGGCCAGGTGCGCCTTGGCCGATGTGGCCTCGAACACCAGGTCCGGCAGTTCCGGCTGGGCGAGCAGCCAGTCCACCCCGCCGGCCGACGCCGCCACCCCGCTGCGGCGGGCCCGGTCCAGTCCCTCGGACGCCGGGTCCACACCAGCCATATAGCGCACCTCGAGATGGTCGCTGCGAAGTAGCTTGGCCAGCAGATCCGACCCGATATTGCCGGAGCCGACTATCGCGGCAATGGCGTTAGGCATAAAAATTCCTTCGCGGTCAGGTGAAGCGGGCGGTCACGCTGCCCAGGCCAGCGAATACGGCGGTCACCGTGTCGCCGGCCTGCACCGGAATGGACGCGGTAATGGAGCCGGGCAGCACCACCTGGCCGGCGTCCAGCCCGGTGCCCTGCGCGCCGAGCGTGTTGGCCAGCCAGGCCAGTGAGCTGAGCGGCGAGCCGAGCACTGCGCCGCCCGCCCCGGTGCCGGCCAGTGCGGCGTTGCGGTACAGGTTGCAGCCGCCGAGCCGCAGGTCGGCCGCGGCCAGCGGGACCGGTGTGCTGCCCAGCACGACGCCACCGGACGACGCGTTGTCCGCGATCGTGTCCACCAGCCCGATCCGCCAGTCCCGGATCCGCGAGTCGATCAGTTCCAGCGCGGGCAGCACGAAGTCCACCGCGGCCGCCGCCTCGGCCGCGGTGACCCCGGGGCCGCGCAGCCCGCGCCGGAGCACGAACGCCATCTCCGGCTCGGCCCGTGGCTGCAGGAACTGCGCGGCCGGGATCGGCTGGTGCTCCAGCCAGAACATGTCGTCCAGCAGGTGGCCGAAGTCGGGCTGGCTGACCCCCATCTGGCGCTGCATCGCGGCCGAGGTGAGGCCGACCTTGTGCCCCTTGACCCGGGCCCCGGCCGCGACCCGGCGGCGGATCTGCACCAGCTGGATGGCCACCGCGTCGGCCACGTCCAGGTCGGGGTACTTGCCGGTCAGCGGCTCGACCGGCTCGCGGGTCCGGTAGGCGGCCAGCAGCAGGTCCGCCACTTCGTCGTGCAGCGCGCTGTCCACGGCCACCGCCTCTCTCGGGACAGTCGACAGTGCGGCCCGGCCAGGTCAGGATGCAAGGCATGTGTTCCGCTGAACGGAACGCGCCGCCGGCCACCGTGGTCGGCCGGGCGGCGCTGCTGCTGGACTGCCTGGCCGCCGGGGACTCGCCGGGCATCTCGGAGCTGGCCCGCCGGTCCGGGCTGGCCAAGACCACGGTGTTCCGGCTGGTGCACGAGCTGGCGTCGTGCGGCCTGGTCGAGGTGACCGCAGGCGGTGCCCGGCTCGGCATGCGGCTGTTCGAGCTGGGCAGCAGCGTGCCCCGGCAGCGCAGCCTGGCTGAGGCAGCCCGGCCACACATGCGCGACCTGCACGAGGCGACCAGGGAAACCGTGCACCTGGCCGTGCTGGACGGCGCCGAGGTGGTCTACCTCGAGATCCAGCGCGGCCGGCCCGGGCAGCGGCTACCGTCCCGGGTGGGCGGCCGGATGCCCGCGCACGCGACCGGGGTGGGCAAGGCCATCCTGGCGTTCTCGCCGCCGGAGGTGACGGCCGCGGTCATCGCGGCGGGCCTGGAGCGGCGTACCGCGCGGACCATCGTGGCGCCGGGAGCGCTGCGCCGCGAACTGGCCCGGATCCGCGAGTCGGGTGTCTCGTTCGACCGGGAGGAGTCCGGGCCGGGCATCGTCTGCGCGGCCAGCCCGGTGTTCGGCCCGGGGGGTGCGGTGCTGGCCGCGCTGTCGCTGACCGGGTGGAGCTCACGGCTCGACCTGGACCGGGTGGCGCCCGCGGTGCGCACCGCGGCCCTGGCCCTGTCCCGTCAGCTTGGCTCAGCCGCCATCCAGTGACGCATAACTGCCGCGGAAGAACAGCAGCGGGGCGGCGCCGTCGCCGCTGGTCTCCACCTCGGTGACCCGGCCCACCACGATCTCGTGGTCGCCGCCGTCCAGCCGGTGCTCCAGGGTGCACTCCAGGCTGGCGATGACCCCATCCAGCCGCGGGCTGCCGGTCGGGCCGCGGCGGTGCCGCACCCCGTCCCACGCGGCGGCCAGGCCGCGCCGGGCGAAGTTGGCCGACAGGTGCTGCTGCCGGGCGCCGAGCACGTTGACCGCGAACGCCCGGTGGGCCAGCACCGCGGCCAGCGTCTCCGACGACCGGTCGAAGCAGACCAGGATCAGCGGCGGGTCCAGGGACAGCGAGCTGACCGCGTTGGCGGTGGTGCCGACCGGCTGACCGTCCGGGCCGACCGAGGTGACCACCGTGACGCCGGTGGCGAAGTGACCGATCGCGTGCCGGAAGTCGGCCGCCGAGACGGCGCCGGCCGCGGTGGAGGCGGGTGCGGAATACGTGATCGTCATCTCATACCTGCCCGTGGTTTGGTGGCGGGACGTTGCTGAGCAGGAAGTTGCCGACGTGGTGGTACTTCCAGTCGGCCGGGTCGTGGCTGGCGTGGGTGCGGGCGTTGCGCCAGTGCCGGGACAGATCGTGCCGCTCGTCGGCCGCACTGGCGCCGCTCAGCGCGAACAGGTCGCTGGCCACCTCGACCGCGACCTCGCTGGCGAACGCCTTGGCCCCTGCCACGGCGAGCGACCCCGCAGCGGCGGCAT
>DATCUG010000160.1:0-3634 GCA_036567525.1 Streptosporangiaceae bacterium
GTTCGTGCTGGTCCCGGCCGATCCGCTGGCCGGGGTGGCGGCGGAGTGGCGGGCCATGTGGGACCTGTCGGCCGGGACGCCGGGCGCGGCGGCGTTCGAGGTGCAGGCGGCCGCGGCGCTGGCCGCCTGGCGGGCCGGGCGCTTCGAGCTGCCCGACTACTACCTGGTGCTGACCCGGGCCAGCACCGAGGGGACCGGCCCGGACCTGTATCTCGGCCCGCTGCGGGCGGCCCGGCCAGGCCGGGTCGCGGCGGTGGTCAGCGCCCACGACGACGGGCAGGCCGCCGCCCAGGTGCGGCAGGCGCTGCGCGAGTTGCCGCACGGCCCGTGGTGGCCGCCGGTGGACGAGCTGCTCGCGGCGGCGCGGACCTTCTTCGCAGGCAGCCTGGGCGGCCAGACCGCTCCGGCGGCGGTCTCTGGATAGGCGCGCAGCGCTGCCAGGCATGCCGGCCGCGCGCCTGGGTAGCTGGTAGACCGGCCCCCAGCTAGCCCCCGTTATTTTCTCTTCGCCGGACATCTAGCTCATCGGGGCAGCAATTACGCGGAATTTCGGTCACACTGAATAACCAGGCGCCGGCGCAGCAGAGCCAGCCCGGCCCGCCCAGGAGGGGAGCCGCCGGTGGCCGTCATCGAGCCGACGCCAGCCGCGCCACCATCGCCCGAGCATGCGCCGGGCATGGCCTGGTTCTACGACAAGCGGCGCGGGGTGCACTACACCAAGCCGGTCATGCGCGGCTGGCTCCATCTGCTCTGGTTCGCCGCCTCGCTGGTGATCAGCACCTTCCTGCTGGGCCAGGCGCACGGCGAGGCCCGGGTGGCCAGCATCGCGGTATACGCGGCCAGCGTGAGCGCCCTGTTCGGCGTCAGCGCGCTGTACCACTGTGGCACCTGGTCGGACACCTGGCGCCGGCGGCTGCAACGGGTCGACCACGCGATGATCTTCTTCCTGATCGCCGGGACGGCTACGCCGACGTTCGTGGTGGCCACTGGCGGCAGCGTCGGGGTAGCCGGCCTGATCGTGCTGTGGGCGCTCACCGGAACCGCCGCCGCGATCCACATGGCCTGGATGAACGCCCCCGAGCGGCTGGTCGGCGGCACGTTCATCGCGCTGGGCTGGGTGGCCGCGCTGGCCCTGCCCGGGGTGTGGATCCACTCCGGCGCGGTACCCGGCCTGCTGATGCTGGCCGGCTGTGCGCTGTACCTCACCGGGGCCATTTCGTACCACTTCCGCTGGCCCGACCCGTACCCCTCGGTGTTCGGCTACCACGAGGTCTTCCACGTCTTCGTCTGCGCCGCGGCCGCCTGCCAGTACGCCGCGATAGCGTTGTACATCGCTTAATCAGCAGTATTGGTCCCGGGGGGACGAGCCCCTGGAGCTGGCATGGGTGATCTGGACGGCCGCGTCTATCTGGTGACCGGCGGCAACACCGGGATCGGCCGGGCCACCGCGGCCGGGCTGGCCAGCCGGGGCGCCCGGGTGCATCTGGCCTGCCGGTCAGCCGGGAAGGGCCAGGCGGCCGCGGCCGCCATCACCGCCGCCACCGGGAACCCAGCCGTCGGCGTCCTCCCACTGGACCTGGCCCGGCTGGACTCGGTCCGCGGCTGCGCCGCGGCGTTCCGCGAACTGGGCCAGCCGCTGCACGGGCTGATCAACAACGCCGGTCTGCCCGGCCGGCGCGGCCGGGCCACCGCGGACGGCTTCGAGCTGGCCTTCGGCGTGGATCACCTGGGCCATTTCGCGCTGACCACGGCGCTGCTGGACTGCCTGACCGCCAGCGCGCCGGCCCGGGTGGTCACCGTGTCCAGCGACTCGCACTACCAGGCGCGTGGCATCGACTTCGACGCCGTCCGGCAGCCGGGCCGGAGTATCACCGGGATGCCCGAGTACGCGGTGGCTAAGCTGTGCAACGTGCTGTTCAGCCAGGAACTGGCCCGGCGGCTGGCGGGCAGCGGGGTGACCAGTTACGTGCTGCACCCCGGCGTGGTGGCCTCGGACATCTGGCGGCGGGTGCCGTGGCCGGTACGGCCGCTGCTGACCCGGCGCATGCTGACCACCGAGCAGGGCGCCCGGACCTCGCTGTTCTGCGCCACCGACGAGCGGGTGGCGGCGGCCAGCGGCCGGTACTACGAGGACTGCCAGGAGCGCCAGCCAAGCCCGGTGGCCACCGCGGAGCTGGCCGCCGAGCTGTGGCGGCGCAGCGAGGCGTGGACGGCCCAGCCGGCCGGGCAGTAACCCGGCCAGCCGGCGCAGCCCCCGCCGCACCCTCAGCTATTGTACGTGCGGAAGAATTGCATGATCTGATGACCAGCCCCTTGGTCCAGGCCATCCCGGCAAGCCCAATTGCTCTTTATCCGGGTCGGATCGGCCAGGTTGCCCGATGCCACGAGCACGCCCGGCGACAGCGTCCAGGCCATGAGGCCCATATGGTGCTGCGCGAAATACCTGAGCAACGCCGGCACGGACCTCGGCGCATTGGCCCAGCAGGACCGGGTCGACGCGTAATTGGTCCATTCCGTATCAGTCATCGGAACGACCGAGGCGTTGTTGCCGAAGCGGGTATTCCAGTACGCCGGGTTGTGCGGTGCGCGTACCCCGCCCGGATGGTTAACCCCATATTCCAGCGGTCCGGCCTTGGTCACCTGGTACCGGTTGACATATTGCAGCGACCCGCCGGTGTGCGGGCCCTCGATCCAGAACAGGTTGTGTGACCCGAGGCCCCGCACGTAGCGGGCCAGGGTCTGCATGCCAATGTACTTCGTGCCCTGGTACCTGCCGCCGTTCCGCCAGTATTTCCAGATCGCCGTCTCGCTGGTACCGCCCACCCGCCGGGGCTCGTTGAACAGATCGAAGATCACGTCCGTATTGTTACCGTATATGCCGTCCAGTACCTTCCAGAACGTCTTGGTCTGCCCTTCCGGCAGGCCACTGTTGGCCGGACTGCCTTCGGTCTGGTCGTCGATGGCCACGACAAGTCCCAGCCCGAGCGCCTGGCTCACCTCGGATTCGACCAGGCCGAGAAACGTGGAATTGACGCTGCCATCCGCATTGAACATGCCGAACTGGTAGACCTGGAGTTCGACGGTGTTAGCACACCATGAGCGGGCTGAGGCAGTTATTTGGGCGGCATCCCCGGGCTGACGCTGCGCCCAGTTAGGATTCCCCAGCCCGGTGACCACGATGCCGTAGGGGATATACCGCTGGCCAGCCGAATCGGTGATTTTGTTGCGGTGCTCATGAAACGGCCCGGTGACATGGCGGCAGAGCCCAGCCACAGGGCTAGCCTGGGCTAAGCTCGCGGTTCCGGTGAGGCCCGCCAGGGCCAGCACCAGACTGCCAGCCAAAACCATCGGGCGCTTGAACATAAGGCGTCGTCCTTTCCATGAGAGCATGACTGTAGCCAGGAATCTATATCGCCATTGCCTCGCATTATGCCCGCCCAGGCCCGGGCCGGCCAGCCCCCGGTATATGCCGGCCGTCGATACGTTTGAACGCAGGATCATAATGAAAGCGCCAGGACCAGCAGGACGACGGCCCCACTCAGCTCGATGATCGCACCGAACACGTCGCCGGTCAGCCCGCCCAGCCGCCGCCGGGCGGCCCGGCTGAGCAGGCCGCCGGCCAGCAGCCCGTCCA
>DATCUG010000161.1:0-13090 GCA_036567525.1 Streptosporangiaceae bacterium
TGCTGGCCCGGACCGTCGATGCGGCCGGCAACGTGGTGCTGGACGAGCCGGCCGAGCCGGACTTTGCCTGGCTGTCCCGGCACAGCTGGGCCTGGGATCCGGCCCGGCTGGACGAACTCATCGCAGCGGCCGGGCCCGCCACGCTGTATGTCTGCGGCGGAGCGGCCAACGAGCTGGAACTGGCCGGCCGTTTCACCCGCGTGTTCATGCTGGAACTAGACGAGCCCACCATGCTGGCCCGGATAGCTGCGCGGCCGGACAACAACTGGGGCCGCATCGGGGACACCCGCGAACACCTGCGCCGCTTCCTGCCCGGATACCAGGCCCGGCTGCGCGCTTCCGGCGCCATCCCCATCGATGCCAGCCAGCCCCTCGACCAGGTGATCGAAGCGATCCTGGCCCACCCGCTCCCCGGCCTTCCGGAGGGCATGACGGAGGCACCGCGTACTCTGTAGGGGCTGAGCCGAGAGGAGGTGCGACACCCGTGTTGATGTTGGTTTCCGCGCCTCCTGGGGCTGACTGACCGAGCGCAGCCACCGGTGGCGCCGCCTTCGAGAGGTGGCCCCATGGCCGTACGTAGCAACAGCATCAGCCAGCTCGGCCGCGCCTTCGCCGCGGTCGATGTCCTGATCAGCAATATCCGGGCCGACCAGTGGTCAGCGCCGACCCCATGCCCGGAGTGGACCGTGCGCCAGGTGGTCAATCACCTGATCGGCATGAACCGGGTGTTCGCCGCGCTGCTGGCCGGCCAGCCGCCGCCCAGGCCGCCCGCCGATCATGGCGGAGACGACCCGGTGCGCGCCTACCGCGACTCCGCCGCCGCGCTGCTGGCCGCGTTCAGCCAGCCCGGAGTCCTCGAACGCAGCTACACCGGCCCGCTCGGGACCGCCACCGGCGCCGAGCGGCTGCAGATCCGGCTCTATGACCTGCTCGCCCATGGCTGGGACCTCGCGCAGGCCACCGGGCAGCCTGCTGATCTGCCTGATGATCTGGCCGAACAGTCGCTGGCGTTCGCCCGGACCCAGCTGGCCGGGCAAGCCCGCTCCGGCCGCTTCGGCCCGGCCCAGAACGCCGCCGAGCCGGCCTCCGCCATCGAGCGGCTGGCCGCGTTCCTCGGCCGCCCGGTCAGCGCCCGGCTGAGCTGCGGCATTGTCGTGCGAGTCCGCGAGGATGCCTGCGACGTTGTCAGGGGCGGGCAGATCCGCTCCGTCGGGTACGCGACGCGGTTCCCGTCGCCGCGGACCGAACGGGTGTCACCTGGTCACCTGGTGGCCATCGCGACCGCGCCGGACGGCACTGAGCTGGTGGTGTGGCGGTGGTATGACGCCGTGCTGCTCGGCGCCGAGTCGGGCTTGATCAGGCTGTGGGAGCCCGGGCACGGCGAAGTGCTGGCTCAGCCACGGCCCACCCATCCGCCGGCCCAGCCCGGGACTCGTGCCTACTTGTCGGCCGGCCTGCCGGGCGCTGACTGGTGGGTGGCTGGCCGCGCCGCGGCCAGCCCGGAGGACGCCGATGTCGAACTGGACGAGGTCGCGCGGTTCTGCACCGAGCGCGGTCTCTGGAGCACCCTGGCATGAGACCCGGCGAACGGTGCACACCTGGCCCCGCCCGGCCGGGCACGGCGCTCAGATCCGGGCGCCGATGGCCCTGGCCAGTACCGCGGCGGCGTCGGCCGGCGGGGCGTCCGCCGCCCAGGCCACGTGCTGGTCCGGCCGGACCAGGATGAAACGCTTCCGGTAGGCGGCTCGCGGCCCGGCCATCGTGTCCGCGATGACATGCAGCGGCATCCCCAGATCCGCCGCCGCGGCCCGGAACGCGGCGGCCGGCTCCTGGTCCTCGCCCAGCGCGATGAGCGTGAACCCGGTAGCCAGCCGGGTAAAAACGTTGGCGCCCGACGACAGCAGCAGGGGGGCCAGGTGGTGCCCGGCCCGGGCCTCGAACGTGTGCTGACCGCGGACCCCGCAGGCCGCGCCCGCGGGTCCCCAGACGACCGGCGAACCTTCGTAGTGCGGCTCGTACCACGCCGCGGCCACTTCGCCCGAGGTCCGGCCATGCCAGGCCACCTCGAACTCGCGGCGGTCCCGCTGCGGGCTGTAGCGCTCCAGGAACGCGCGGTCCTGGGCGATGCCCTCGGTGATCGCTTCCCCCGTCCCGGCGAACACCGGGCGGCGCTCCTGCGTATAACTGTCCAGCAGGTCCGGGCCACCCCAGCCGTGCAGCACGGCGGCCAGCTTCCAGCCGAGGTTGACCGCGTCCTCCAGCCCGGTGTTGAGCCCGTGGGCACCGTACGGCGGATGGCTGTGCGCGGCATCGCCGGCCAGGAACACCCGGCCCTGCCGGTACTCGTCAGCGATGCTGATGCGCAGATCCCAGAACCCCACGTACTGGAACTCGCAGGCCACGCCGGACCCGGCCGCCCGCTCGATCAGCGCGTGCGCGTCGAGGCTGGCCCTCGTCGCGTCCCTGGGCACCGGCGCGTGGAAGAACCACGTCTCGGCCGCGTCCACCCGGCCGAAAAACCACCAGTACCCATCGAGCTCGGGATGCAGCACGCGGTAGGTGGTGCGCAGCGGGAAGCGTTGCAGGTGCTGGTGCAGTTCGCCGGAGCGGAACACGGCCAGCACCATGCGCTGGTCGAAGTCGGCGCCCCCGCTGGCGATGCCGGCCTGCTCGCGGACCTGTGAATGGGCACCGTCGCACGCCGCGAGGTAGTCAGCTTCGATCTCACAGCGGCCGGCCCCACCCTCCTGCCGCGCCGTCACCCGCACGCCGGCGCCGTCCTGCCGCACGCTGGCCGCCGACCACCCGAACAGCACGGTGACCGGGCCGAGCCGGCTCACCCGGTCGCGCAGCACCGCCTCCGTCAGGTACTGCGGCAGCCGTTCGTTCCGCTGGTAGTAGAAGTCGGCGACGGTCTCCCGGCCGGCCGGGGCGTACCAGTACTCGCTGGCCAGGCTCTGGTACGCGGTAATGCCCCCGATCGGGAATCCAGAGGGCAGCAGCCGGGCCGCGCGCAGTTCGTCGGCACAGTCCCAGTAGTAGAAGTGCTCCAGGCTGCGCGCCGAGAGGTTCTGCCCGCGCGGGATCGGCGACGGCTCGAGCTGGCGCTCCACCAGCACGCAGGAGATCCCCGCCTTACCGAGCGTCACCGCCAGCGCTAACCCGACTGGCCCGCCGCCCACGATCGCCACCGAAGCGCTGATCCGGCTTGTCTGAGTCATCGCCAGTCAGGGTACGGAACCGGGCCGGCCTGCCAGCCAGCCGGCCCGGTGCGGCTCAGCGGTACAGTTCGCGCAGCCGGGTCCATGCGGCCAGGCCGAGGGCCACGATGCCAGCCAGCTCGACCGCGGTGACTACGGCCAGGCCGGCCCCGAGCGCGGAGAGCGTGCCGAACGCCAGGCCAGCCACGACCGCGGCGGCGAGGAACGACACCGCCAGCAGCACCAGCCCGGTGAGGGCGGTGGGGACCGGGCGGGTACGCAGCAGCCCCCGGGACCGGGCGGCCGCTATCGATCCGGCCAGCACCGCCAGCCCGACCGCCTGGAGCAGGCCTGCCACGATCCCCGCGGCCCGGCCGGAAGCCGAGGCAGCGCCGTACCCGATGGCCAGGATGAACAAGCCGATAGCGGCGGCCAGCCACAGGTCCGCCTGGCCCTGGCGCCGGTGCCCGCTGTCCCCCCGTCCTGCGGCGGACCCGCCCGGGACTGACCCGCCCGCGGCAGATGGGCCTGGGACTGACGCGGCCGGGGCTGCCGGGCCGGAGGCTGCCGGGCCTGGCGCGGCGTCCGGCGCCGGTCCAGGTCCCTGCTCGGCCAGGGTGGTGCGCGCCGCACGGCTCAGCACTAATAGCGCCCAGACGCCGATGCCGACCGCGCCGGTCACCGGGCCCGCCGGGCTCGACCCGTTCGAGGCAGCGGACGCGACCAGGCCGATCGCGAGCAGCAGGGTGCCCAGCGCCGCGGCGGCAAGCTCCACCCCTGCGGCCAGGTCGTTGTGCACGATCACTTCCCAGCCCGCCATGCAGACCGCGGCCAGGGCACACGCCCCGCCCAGGAACTGCAGCCAGCGCCCGGCCTGAGCCAGGTCGCTCGACGCGCCCAGGGTGGTAGCTGACAAGGTCGCGTTCGACGCGATCAGGAATGCGGTACCAAGCACGAATACGACGGCGGCCGCCACCAGGACGGCGACCGGCGCCAGCGACTTGCTGATATGTTCCACGGCGGTTCCTTGTCGCATGCTCCCCATGCGGCGGTACCAGACTGTCATCTGCCTACCGGTTGCCCAGCCGTTTTGCCAGTGAACGCGGTAAAGGCGGGCAATTCGGACGGCGGCCGGGGCCACGCCGGCCTGTCCGCTTCGATCCCCAGAAACACCTTTGACTGCTTAACGCCAGTGCCCCGTGCTCGTCCGCGCCGCCCCCGGCCGTCCGGCCTGCCGAAACCCGCACCTGGCGGCCTGCCGACGTCTGCTTTAGTCTGTCGGGCACTGCCGATTTGGGGCGAATCGGTCGGAGGGGACATGGGGACATGAGCTTTATTGTGCTGATCACCTGGTTCGCTGCTGTCCTGGCAGGCTTGTACATGCTCGCGGTGTGGCTCATCGAGAACGACGTCCGGGGCGGCACGGCCGCGCCGACCAGGCTGCCCGTGCCGGTGCTGCTCGGCCATGTCGGCCTGGCCCTGACCGGGTTCGTGCTGTGGGTGTCCTACCTGGTAGCGCACCAGGAGAGACTTGCCTGGGCGTCCATCGGCGTGCTCTGTGGCATCGCATTGCTCGGCTTCACCATGTTCGCCCGGTGGATTCCCGTGTACCGGGCCCCGGTGGCGGTGGCGGGGCTGGCCGGGGCCCCGGCCGCGGCTCCGGCGGAAAGCAACTTCCCGGTCGCGGTCGTCGCCGCCCACGGCATGTTCGCCGTCTCAACTCTGGTCCTGGCCATCGTGGCCACCATCACCAGCTTAGCCCGGCCGGCGTCCGTGCCCGGGTTACCCTGCTGCCATGCCGCGGCCTGGCGGCCCGCGCCGTGATGAGGGGATTGGCTGATGAGCGATAACCCGCCGCAGGCAGGACAGACCGCAGCGCCGGGCGAGCAGGACGCGCGGGAAGAGGAACTCGTCAGGCAGGTCGTCGCCTCCTTCGGCAACGCTGCCGACCCCCGGCTCAAGGAACTGCTGCAGGCGCTGACCCGGCACCTGCACGCCTTCCTCCGGGAGGTCCGGCTCACTGAGGGAGAATGGCAGTCCGCCATTACATTCCTCACCGAGGCTGGGCACATTACCGATGACAAACGGCAGGAGTTCATTCTCCTGTCCGATGTCCTTGGCGCCTCTATGCAGACCATCACGATCAACAACCAGGCCTACGCCAACGCCACCGAAGCCACCGTTACCGGGCCCTTCTTCGCGGCCGGATCCCCCCGTATACCGCTCGGCGGGGACCTCACCGCGGGTGCGGTGGGCGAACCCTGCTGGGTCGAGGGCACGGTGACCACGACCAGTGGCACGCCCATCCCCGGGGCCCGGATCGAGGTGTGGGAGGCCGACGCCGACGGCTATTACGACGTGCAGTACGGGGATGACCGGACGGCGGCCCGCGGCCACCTGTTCACCGATGACCAGGGCGGTTACCGGTTCTGGGCGCTGACCCCGACGCCATACCCGATCCCGCACGACGGGCCGGTCGGCAAACTCCTCAAAGCCGCCAGCCGGTCCCCCATGCGGGCTCCCCATCTGCACTTCATGGTCAGCGCGGCGGGCCAGCGGACGCTGGTCACGCACATTTTTGTCCAGGGCGACGAGCTGCTCACCCGCGACGCGGTATTCGGCGTCAAGGAGTCCCTGATCCGGGAGTTCGTGCCGCAGCCGCCAGGGACGCCGGCCCCGGACGGGTATGACGTGGCCGGCCGGGCCTGGGCCCGGGTCCGCTTCGACATCATCCTCGCCCCGGCCGGAGTGTGAGGCCGCGTGGCCGGGCCCCTGGTGCCGCTCGGCCATAGCGGGATGCGGGTGAGCTACCCCGGCGCGGGATGCCCGGCTGACCGTGACGTTCCGGAATGGTGCCCGTTACGGGCATAAGATGCCCGGCAAAAGGGCCAGTGGCAGACGGGAGCACGGCACCGTGGATGCGTTCGATACGACGCGGCCGAACATAGCCCGCGTCTACGACTACTGGCTGGGCGGCAAGGATAACTTCGTTGCGGACCGGGAGCTGGCCGCCGCGATGACCACGGTGAACCCGGGCATCCCGGCGATGGCGCGGGCAAACCGGGAGTTCGTCATCGCCGCCGTGCGGAAGGCAGCAAAGGCCGGGATTGGCCAGTTCATCGACCTTGGCGCGGGGCTGCCGAGTCATCCGGCGGTGCACGAAGCCGCGCGTGACGGGAACCCTGATGCCCGGGTCGTGTACGTGGACGATGACCCGGTGGTGGTTACGCATGCCAGAGCACTGCTGGCCACGATGCCCGGGATCTCCGCCGTGCAGGCGGACATCACCAGGCCGGAGGACGTTCTGGCCAACCCAGCGGTGCGCGCGGCGGTCGACTGGGCCAGGCCGGTGGCGGTGGTCTTAGCCGCCATCTTGCACTTCCGTGATCCGGTGACGGCCGGGCGGCTCGTGGCCTGCTACGCCGATGCCGCCTGCGCCGGGTCGCACCTGGCCATCAGTGTGTTCACCGGGCAAGACGACGACATGGAGGCAGGCAGCCGCACCGCCTATACCGCCGCGCCGTTCTGGGTGCACAGCACCGCGGATGTCGCCGGGTGGCTGGCTGGCCTCGAGGTGCTGCCCCCAGGGATCTGCGAGGCGCGGCGGTGGGTGTCGGGCGTGGGTGGTACCCCCAGGCACGGCGGCTGGGCACTGTGTGCCCTGGCCGTCAAGCCTTGACGCCGGAAACCGGGGTTGGGGATGCTGCGGACATGGCTTCCCAAACAAATGCTTGCTTCGAGCTGTGCTCGGGTGAGACGTGGCGTGCGCCGTGGCCGATGTACGCCGCGCTCCGGGATGCTGACCCGGTGCACCACGTCGAACAGGGCGACTACTGGGTGTTATCGCGCTACGCCGATGTGCAGGCAGCGGTGCTCGACACCACTGTGTACTCCTCAGCCAGCGGGCTGACCGTCAGCTATGGCGAGCGGGCGGCCGCTGGCCTGGATACGGTCGCACCGCTGGTCATGATGGACCCGCCAGAGCACACCGGGTTCCGCGCACTGATCGGGCGCGGCTACACCCCACGCCGGGTCGCCGAGATCGAGCCACAGGTGCGCCAGTTCGTCCGCACCCGGCTCGATGCCATCGCGGACCTAGGTGAGTGCGACATCGTCCCCCACCTGTTCCGGCCCGTCCCCGGTTTCGTCGTCGCAAGCTACCTGGGCGTACCCGAAGCGGACCGGGCCCAGTTCGACGACTGGACCCGTGGCATCGTCGAAGCCAACGCGGCCGCGGGCGCGGCCCCGGCGGCCCGCGCCGCCACAGATCTGTTCGGCTACTTCGCGGCGCTGATCGAACGCCGCCGCACCAAGCCCGCTGATGACACGGTCTCCGACCTGGTGCGCCTGCTGGATGGTGATGCAGCTGGCATGCTGCGCATCCTGGGCTTCGCCTTCACCATGATCGCCGGCGGAAACGACACGGTGACCGGCCTGCTCGGTGGCGCCGCCGAACTGCTCACCACCCACCCCGGCCAGCGGCAACTGCTGATAGACCGGCCGGACCTGCTGCCCACGGCCATCGAGGAACTGCTCCGGCTGACCTCACCAGTCCAGTGCCTGGCCCGGACCCTCACCCGCGACACCACCGCACACGGGCGCACCATGCCCAGCGGGCGCAAGGTCCTGCTGCTCTACGGCTCGGCCAACCGCGACCCCCGCGCCTTCGGTCCCAGCGCGGACGAGTTCGACATCCTGCGCAGCTCCGGGGGCGGAGCTCGCCACCTAGCCTTCGCCATCGGCCCGCACCACTGCCTCGGCGCCGCCGCCGCCCGGCTGCAGGCTCGCGTCGTCCTGCAGGAACTGCTCGCCCGCTTTCCCCGCTTCGCCGTTGACCCAGTGGCCGGCACCTTCGCCGCCGGCCACTACACCCGTCGCTACGCCACCCTCCCCTTCACCACCCAAGCGCCGTAACAGCACCTGGCCTGCGGATGAACCGCCGGCCGCTGATTTAGGGAGTCTGCGCTGGGACTTGGGCCCGCGTCTGGTGAGCGCTGTGGTACTGGTGCGACCAGTGATACTGACCGGGGAGAAGCTGACTTGTTGATGTTGAAGGAGCACCCCCAATAGTGGGGTCTACTTCAACATCAACAGTACGGTGATCATCTCCGAGCCGCTAAATCAGCGGCGTTGCGTGGGATGACACTGAAATCATGATCTCGAACCTGCACGGACTCTAAACCCGTGGGCGCAGGTGGGTTCGAACCACCGCCCCCTCGCTTGTAAGGCGAGTGCTCTACCACTGAGCTATGCGCCCGCGCCTGCTCCAGCGAGCAGACCGGCCCTCAGCGTACCGGTTTCTGGTTACCGCCGAGATGCCGCGCGGCCAACTGGGCCACCGTCTCGCTGACCGCGACCCGGTTCCGCAACCGCTCCAGCCGGGCGTCCATGGCCGGTCCCCGCACCCCGTCGGCCAGGGCCTGCTCGAAATGGATGGCCCCCACATAAGCCGCGCCGAACCGGATCGCGGGCAGCAGCAGGTCAAGCTCGGCCGGGGACAGGGCGCGGCGGGTGCTGTAGCCCACCGCCACCGCCGCGATCCGGGCCTCGTCCGGCTGCACGTTCCAGGCCCCGGGACCGGCCCCCGCACCGGCCCGGGGACCGGCACCTGGACCGGCACCGGCCGGCGCCGCGTCCAGCAGGCACTCCAGCAGGCAGTTGCCCAGATCGAGGACCGGGAGGCCCAGCCCGCCGCACGCCCAGTCGATGAGCACGATCCCGGCCGGCCCGGTCTGCACCGCGTTGGCCGCCCACGCGTCGCCGTGCACCAGGCCGCGCGGCAGCAGGCCTTCCTGCTCCCGTACCGCCAGCACGGTCTCCCGGAACAGGCCGTACATCTCCTGCCAGTCCGCCGGCACCAGCCCCGCGACCCGGTCCAGCCGGGCCAGCGTGACCGGGATCGCCTCCTCTGGATACCACATGGCGTGCCCCAGGCCAGTCTCCCCGGCCAGGCCCACCGAGTGCAGCCGCCCCAGCGCACCACCCAGCATGCGCAACTGCTCCACCGACGGCCGCAGGACCGCCCCATCGACGTAACTGGTGGCCAGCGTGAGCCACACGCCGTCCAGGCCGACCATGTCCCCCGACCGGGTGCGCACCAGCCGCGGCGCGGGATACCCGCTCTGCTCCAGGCAGGCCAGGGTGGCCGTCTGGGTGATCAGCCAGTCGATAGCCGTTATGCGGGATGAACGCCGGAATTGGACCGGTACCGGCGCGTCGGCGCGGTAGGCGCTGACCACGAGGCGCTGCCCGTCGGCCGCACTGGCCAGGTAGCTCACGCCCGCGCCGTGTACCGACCCGGCCAGCCGCTGGAAGCTGCCCGGGTCGATGCGGCGCTGGTGGTACTCGCGGAGGATCCGCTTCGCGACCGCGGCATCGCCCACCGGCTGGCTCTCGCCCTCAGCGGGTGTCGGCACCGGTCCAGGGCGCGCTCTGGCTCACCAGGCCGCGGCCGAGCACCCGGTCGAGTGCCTGGGCCACCTCTTCGGACAGATCCGGGGCGCCCCCGCCCGAGTCGTCCGCGTCCGCACTCCCAGCGGGCTCGGCCAGCGGCTCACCCTCGCCCGGGGCGGCCGCCGGCGGCAGCACCGTGCCGCAGTCCCGGCACTCGACCTCGCCGAGCCGCCGGACCAGGTGCACGCTGCCGCACCGCGGGCAGTGCGCCAGGTCAGCCATCCAGTCGTCGCTGGCCTGGCAGCGCGGGCAGATGAGCACCTGGCAGTCCCGCCGCACCCCCCGCTTCCACGGGCTCTGCCCACGGCTGGGGTCGGTTTGCCGAACGCCGCATCGATAGCAGGGCATACCTGACTGCTTTCGATCTCCTCCGGGCTGGCCACCGCCGCGCGGGCCGCCCTGGCCTGCCTCAGCTGAGCTCGGCGAGCACCTTCTGGTACTCGGCGATGTCCCGCGCCTGCGGGATGGGGTTCACCACTTTCCACCGGACCACGCCGGCCTTGTCAATGATGAACGTGCCGCGTGTTGCCACGCCCTTGTCCTCGTCGAACACACCGTAGAGTTTGGCCACCGCGCCGTGCGGCCAGAAGTCGGACAGCAGCTGGAAGCTGAAGTGGTCCCGGTCGGCCCAGGTCCGCAGCACGAAGCCGGAGTCCACCGAAACCGTGAGCAGCACCGCGTCGTCCCTGGTCACCTCAGGGAAGTCATCGCGCAGCGCGCAGAGTTCCCCGGTGCACACCCCGCTGAACGCGAGTGGGTAGAAGACCAGCACCACATTCTTCTCGCCGCGGAATTCCGACAGCTTCACCGGGCTGCCGTGCTGATCCTTCAGCTCGAAGTCGGGAGCTTGCTGGCCAACCTCAACTGCCATCGACTGGTTCCTTTCCACCTACGGGTGAATCCAGTCTGCCACCGTGGCCGGGCCGGCTGCGCACCTTGGCGCAACCGTAATCTGCGCGCCTCCGGCACGACCGAAATCTGCGCGTCCTCAGCGGCGGGCCTTGGGTGCCACCAGCCGGGTGCCCAGCCAGTCCCGCGCCGCGCTCACGCTTGACGTCTGGGACAGGCCCGCGGTCGGCGCGGACTCCCCGATGTCGGTCGGCTCCACGTGGCCCGGCCGCCCCGCCTTCGGCGTGAGCAGCCAGATGTAGCCCCCATCGGCCAGTGGTGTCAGCGCATCCATCAGCGCATCGACCAGATCACCGTCCCCGTCCCGCCACCAGAGCAGAACTACGTCGACCACGTCGTCGTAGTCCTCGTCGACGAGTTCCACGTCATTTAGGCTGGCGATCGCCTCACGCAGCTGTTCGTCGCAGTCGTCGTCGTAGCCGAGTTCCTGCACCACCTGACCCGGCTTGATGCCGAGTCGCTCGGCCAGGCCAGGCTGATCCTGCGCCTGGCGCGCGGTCGCGCTCACTGACGTCCTCCTCTTATCCCCTCCCGCGGCCCCGCATCAGTTCCGCGTAGGCACCACTTGCTGGGACAGTTCACACTGGGTCGGCCCCCCGCGCAAGTGCCAAATGCCCCTGGAAGCGAAAACCATGTCACAGTTTGATCTTCCCCGCCTGCCAGGGGCACTACCCGAGGAAGGAAAGTCTTATCTGCCTGTCCGGATTATCCACATTCAGATCTACTAGGGCGATTGATTGCCAGGTGCCCAGGGCCAGCTGCCCGCCGAGGACCGGGACGGTCAGGAATGGGGTGATCAGCGCGGGCAGCACGTGGCTCCGCCCGTGCCCGCGGGTCCCGTGGGCGTGCGTCCAGCGGTCATCCGCGGGCAGCAGCCGGTCCAGCGTGGCCAGCAGATCGGTATCGCTGCCCGAGCCCAGCTCCATCAGGGCCAGCCCCGCCGTGGCGTGCGGCACGAACACGTGCAGCAGCCCGTCATCCCGGCCGGCCTCGGCGGCCAGGAATTCCGCGCACTCCCCGGTAATGTCCCGCACCGTCTCGCGCGCACCCGTCCGTACCCGCACTATCGAGCTCTTCATACCGAACGAATGTGGCCTGGCCAGCGCCGCCGCGCAAGTACGCCGGGCCCGCTGGCGCGGCTACTTCTTCTTGGCCTGGCTGCTCTTCCCGGCCTTCGGCTTCGTCTTGGCCTTCGGCTCGACCACCGCGTCCGGGCCCGGGTAGCACAGCCCGGTATGCCCGTCGTCGAAGCGGACCAGGTACGGCGGGCTGCCGGCCGCGCCGTGCACCTCGACGATCTCGCCCATCTTGTCCGGGTGGCCGACGATGTTGCCGTGAACGTGCAGCCGGTCACCTACCGCTGCCTGCATGCCAGCACCTCCTCATGCCGTTACCCCTGGCCGCGGCCAACCGCATACGCTGGAGCCGTGCCGGAGCGCGCCTACGCTCACCGTGTACCCAGCCTGGCACCGGGCACCACCGGCCACCAGGGGCAGATGTTCTGTCCGGGCACAAACCGGGCCCGGAGCCGGTTACCTGCAGGTAGGCAGGTGCGCTTGCGGAGCGCAGGTACCAGAATTGGTCTGGACCAACCCTGCACAACCGGGCGGTAACCAGCCGTCCGGACACGCGGACATGGCGGCCAACAGCCGCCCGACCTCCGAAGGCGAGGAATACCCCGTGGCTGCCGGACGCCAGCGTTTCTCCATCATCAGCGACGGGCTGCCCACGCAGCTGCCGGACATCGACCCGGACGAGACCCGGGAATGGGTCGACTCGTTCGACCACGTGGTGCGCACCCACGGCCGGGGCCGGGCCCGGTATGTGATGCTCCGGCTGCTGGAGCGGGCGCGCGAGCAGCAGGTCGGCGTGCCCGGCCTGCGCAGCACCGACTACATCAACACGATCCCGCCGGAGCGCGAGCCGTGGTTCCCCGGCGACGAGTACGTGGAACGCCGGATCCGCGCCTACATCCGGTGGAACGCGGCGATCATGGTGTCCCGGGCCAACCGGCCCGGCCTCGGCGTCGGCGGGCACATCGCCACCTACGCGTCCGCGGCCAGCCTGTACGAGGTCGGCTTCAACCACTTCTTCCGCGGCAAGGACCACGGCGAGTCCGGCGACCAGGTGTTCTTCCAGGGGCACGCCGCCCCGGGCTTCTACGCCCGCGCGTTCCTCGAGGGCCGGCTCAGCCAGCACCAGCTCGACGGGTTCCGCCAGGAGCAGTCGCACCGCGGCGGCGGGCTGCCGTCCTACCCGCACCCCCGGCTGATGCCCGACTTCTGGGAGTTCCCTACGGTGTCCATGGGCCTGGGCCCGATCAACGCCATCTACCAGGCCCGGTTCAACCAGTACCTGCTGGCCCGGGAGATCAAGGACACCAGCCGCTCGCACGTGTGGGCGTTCCTCGGCGACGGCGAGATGGACGAGCCCGAGGCGCTCGGCGCGATCGGCCTGGCCGCGCGCGAGGAGCTCGACAACCTCACGTTCGTGATCAACTGCAACCTGCAGCGGCTGGACGGCCCGGT
>DATCUG010000162.1:0-12560 GCA_036567525.1 Streptosporangiaceae bacterium
GCACGTCACCCGGCCTCAGTTCCGGCCACGCCGTGCCCGCGGCCGGGAGCCAGCGGTCCAGGTAGCGGGTCAGCGCCCAGGCGGGCGGGAAGATGTTGACCGGCTGGAAGTTGATGTCCAGCAGCATCGGGTCCAGGAAGCAGGGCGGTCCCGCCGAGGCCAGGTACCAGGCCGGGGAGATCGTCTTGACCGCCTGCACCACCGAGTGGAACTTGGCCATCACCTTTTTCCGTGAGATGGCCGCGTAGCGCTCGGCCGGGTAGTCGTAGCACACCGGATGCCAGTTGGCCCCGGAGAACTGCATGGCCAGCACGTCGATGGCGCCTTCGGCGCGCCGGATGGCCGGCAGCGCGTCGGTGATCCGGCAGTCGTTCAGGTTGAGGAAGGCCTGCCCATCCGCCTTCATCAGGAGGGCCGAGTCGCGGTTCAGCTCGGAGTCGTCCAGGTACAGCTTGACCGTGCCGCCGCTGATCGGGATCGCGGCCTGGTCATCGGCCAGTACCACGTCCCGGCATTGGTAGCCGGACATGACCTCGGCCAGCGCCTTTCGCTGGAAGTGCGGCAGCACCACGGTGAAGTCACGGCACTGGATGCTGTCCAGGAAGGACTTGTCGAAATGGTCTTTGTGCTCATGGCTGAGGTACAGGTAACGCGACTTGCTGCTGTCAGCCAGCTTCTCCTGGACCAGCGCGGCCAGGTGATGATTGCGCGGGAACTGGAACCAGGAGGCGTCGAATGCCCCAGACGGCGACAGCCAGGGATCAGCGACCAGGATGGCAGATTCTGTCTCGACCAGGAAACCGGCATGACCCAGGAAGGTGATGCGCATTCCACCCCCGAGGAATTGCGTGTGCTGACCCTTGCTGTGATCGGTTAGCAGCGTGCCGTTCCAGCTATTGGCTGCACCGCTTCGGATCCTACCGCGATCCGTGGCTGTGGTCTAGTTTGAAATCTATGTTCGACTAATATGAGGTGACTGCGACCACGGTCTACATGGGAAAACTTGCTTCGGCGGCCGTCCTATCCGCAGTGGCGTAATCAGTTTTCCGGCACCGTGCTAGTCCATATTGGGGAGTAACCAGGCGGTCTTTTCCAATTTCTTGGCAATAGGCTAGGCCAGCTAGCAATGCCTAGGCAAAGTTACCACGTCGGGCACGGGGTGATTCCCGGCTGCCCACGCTGGAAGAACTAGACGCACCGTATTACAGTGCTGATCCGTGAGTAAACTGCCTGTCCGGCGACGGCCCAGGAAAGGCCGGGAGCCGGCCAAAATGCGCCACTGCCCGGCGCACGGCGAGATCAATCCCTACTCGGCCCCGCCCGGGCTCAGGCAGCCGCGGTCCCGCTGGCTCACCCCGCTCATGCTGCTCTGCTTTGCCGGGACGGCACTGAGCATCCAGGCCATCCTGCCCCGGATCACGTTCCGGTACGGGCGCTTCATCAGCAACCTGGCCGGCCTGCACTCGTTCGAGCTGGCCAAGCAGGCCTCGATCGCGATCCGCCCGCTCACCGTGGCCATCCTGATCCTGTTCGCCGCGTTCTCGGCCGGGTCGCTGGCCGCCCGGGCCCGGCTGGCCGGCCGGGCCCTGCTCATCTACCTGCCGCTGATGGTGCTGCTCGATGTGCTGCTGGCCCGGCTGGCCCGGTACGGCGGTCCCGGCCCGTTCAGCACCCGGGGAAACATCCTGGACGGCGTGACCGGCATCACCGCCGCCACGCTGGCCGTGTTCTCCGACGTCCGGCTGCCGCCCAAGGTGACCGTGCAGGCGGTGCTGAAACGCCCGCGCTACTACGCCGTCGTGCTGCTCGGCTGCATTGCCGCCGCGGCCGCCACGATCTGGGCCCTGTTCCATTACGAGTCAACCCGGCTGCATTGGCTGTCGCACATCCCGCTGCTCGGCGGGGTGCTTTCCATCGTGGTCCTGTTCTTCGCCCTGTTCCCCGCCTACCTGTGCTTGTGCGGATACGTCATCGAGCGATCCCGCCGCCATTCCCTGGCCGGGCCGGAGACGGTGCCGGCCCCGCGCGAGCCGCCCGGAACCCAGCGGACGTTCGGCTTCCTCGTCCCGGCGCACAACGAGGAGGGCCGCATCGGGCACTGCGTCCGGGCCATCGACGCGGCGGCCGGCGAATGGCCCGGCGGCGCGACCATCTACGTCGTCGAGAACGGCTCGGCCGACAACACGTACGCCGAAGCCCGGGCCGCGCTGGACGCCTGCCGGCACGCCCGCGGCGTGCTGCTCACCTCGGCCACCGAATACAAGACGCACGCCAAAGCGCACGCGCTCAACACGGCATTGTTCGCGGCCACCGAGGACATCGTGGTGCGGGTGGACGCGGACACGTTCGTCTCACGGTCGATATTGCCGCTGATGGCCCCGTACTTCGGGGACCCCCGGGTCGGCGGCGTGGGCGCGCTGCCGCTGCCGCACAAGCTCACCATCTGGATCGAGCGGATGCGGGCGGTCGAGGTGTACTACGGCGCCGCGTTCAAGCGCACCGCCCAGGGCGCGGTGGACGCCATCCCCGTGCTGCCCGGCGCGACGGTGGCCTACCGGCGCGACCTGCTGGTCCAGCTGGGCGGCATCGCCGAGGGCATGCTGGGCGAGGACGCGGACATCACCATGCGGGTGGGCCGGCTCGGCTACCAGATCATCTCGGACCCGGCCATCAAGGTGTACAGCGAGCAGCCGCAGAACTTCCGCGAGCTGCGCGAGCAGCGCATGCGCTGGTCATACGGCCTGTTCAACAGCATCAGCCGGAACCGGGACGCCATCTTCGGCCTGGATGGGCTGCGCGGCATCTGGATCATGCCCTGGGCCTGTTTCATCATGTTCCGCAAGCTGATGCTGATCCCGTTCGCGGTGGCCGTGCTGGGTCTCATCCTGTTCGATGATTCGTTCTTCCCGCTGCACGAAATCGCCGCCGCGGGCGCGATCGCGCTGGGCGCCCAGCTGCTGGTGATGGCGGTGGTGGTGTCCATCCTGGGCGGCCCGGCCCGGGTCATCTCGCTGCCCAGCTACATCGTGTTCCGGCTGATCGTCACGTACTTCGCGCTGGAGACGCTGCTGACCGTGGTGGTCAAGGAGCCGCACTGGCGGATCGCGTTCCGCGCCGCGCAGCACCGCCAGCTCGCGGTGGCCGGGGCTAGCGCCCGCCCGGTGCCGCAGCCCAGCCAGTCCACCGGTCCACCCGAACCGCGATGACCGGGCCGGCCGGGAGCTGGGCGGCGTACTGCGGGTAGCGCGCCGCGAGCAGGCGCAGCGGGCCGGCCAGCCCGGCCGCGGCGTCGAGCACGTCGGCCTGCCCGTCGGCCCGGACCCACCACAGCCGGGTCCAGTCGCTGGAGTAGTGGTCAGCCAGCAGGGCAACCCCGGGATGGGCCTGGATGTTGCGCAGCCGCTGCAGCCGGGTGGTGGTCTTGGGCTTGGCGTCCACCGCGGTATACACCAGATCACCCGGCCCGGACTCGGTGTCCAGCACGAACGTGACCGGCACCAGGTGCGGGTGCCCGGCCGGGGTCACCGTGGCCAGCCGGGCCACCGGCGAGCCGGCGAACAGCCGCCGGGCCGCCCCGGTATCCAGGCGCATGCCACCTATCCTGCCCGCCGGGCCCGCGGCTACAGGAAGCGGTCCAGCGTCGCGACGAGCTCGGCCACGCTGAACGGCTTGGCCAGGAACCCGGCCGCCCCGCTGCCCAGCAGCTGCTCGACGGTTGACTGGCCGGAGTCGCCGCTCAGGATGACCACCGGGATCTGGGCGGTGACGCCGGTGCTGGCCAGCTGCTGCAGCACCTCGGCGCCGGTGGCGTCGGGCAGCCGGTTGTCCAGCAGGATCAGCCCGGGCCGCGACTCGATCGCGGCCCGCAGGCCGTCCTGCCCGGTGCCCGCGGTCAGCAGCTCGGTGTCCGCGCGGTAGCGGCTGATGATCCGGGCCACCAGCCGCAGGTTGTCCTCGCTGTCATCGATGTACAGCACCGCGGCGGGCATGGCGGCCATCCACACTTCGTAGTCAGTCGACTACTACATGCTACAGCAGCGGCCGGCTGGACTCAGCCATGCCATCCGGTGCGGGATACTGTGCCGACGGGCGACGGGCCCACCCGGGCCACGCAGGCGATCACGGCGAAGGACCAGCAGACAGTGTCAGGCGAGGACAGCACGAGGTCACCCGAGGACAGCACGAGCCACCTGGGCCAGGACCAGGCCAGCCAGGCCGGCCGGGCCGACGTGCTGGGTGAGATCCGGCAGCAGCGCATCGGCAAGGTGCACCAGCTGCGCGAGCTTGGCCTGAACCCGTACCCGCCGGACGCGGTGGCCCGGGCCCCCATCGCCGCGGCGCGCGAGCTGGCCGACGGCGAGCCGGTGACCATCGCCGGCCGGATCATGCTGCTCCGCCCGATGGGCAACCTGACGTTCGGCCAGCTGCACGACGAGACCGGCGACATGCAGTTCATGATCTCCCGCCGGGACCTGCCCGCGGACCACGTCCCCGGGTACAAGGCGCTGACCAAGCTGCTCGACATCGGCGACTTCATCGCCGTCGAGGGCTACCGGCTGCAGACCAAGACCGGCGAGCGGTCGGTCGCGGCCCGCAAGCTGACCATCCTGACCAAGTCGCTGCGCCCGCTGCCGGACAAGCACTCCGGGCTGAGCAACGAGGAAGTGCTGCTGCGCCAGCGGTACCTGGACATCCTGCTGCACCGCGAGGTCCAGGACATGATCTACGCCAAGGCCAGGTTCTGGCGGTCGATGCGCCGGTACCTGGAAGACCGCGGCTTCACCGAGGTGCAGACCCCGGCCCTGGAGCTGACCACCGGCGGGGCCGACGCGCGCCCGTTCACCGCGCACCACAACTACCTGGACACCGAGGTCTGCCTGCGGATTTCCATGGGTGAGCTGTGGCAGAAGCGGCTGCTGGTCGGCGGGCTGGAGAAGACGTTCGAGATCGGGCGGCAGTTCCGCAACGAGAACCAGAGCCGCGAGCACCTCAACGACTACGACCAGATGGAGTTCTACTGGGCGTACGCCAACTACGAGGCCGGCATGGCCCTGGTCGAGGAGCTGTTCCGCCAGGTGATCAGCGACACGTTCGGCACGCTGGCCTTCACCCTGCACCGGAACGGCCGGGAGTACCAGGTCGACCTGGGCGGCCGGTGGGCCCGGTACGACTACTACGAGACGATCAGCCAGATCCTCGGTTTCGACGTGTCCTCGGCCAGCCTGGACAAGCTGGTCGCCACCATCGACGAGCTGGGCATCGTGGTGGACCGGGCCGGCCTGAACCGGGCCCGTGCGATGGACGCGCTGTGGAAGCACTGCCGTCGCGGCCTGGCCGGCCCCGGGTTCCTGGTCAACGAGCCGCTGGAGATGTCCCCGCTGGCCAAGTCCCGCCCGGACCGGCCCGGCATCGTGGAGCGGTTCCACGTCATCGTGGCCGGCAGCGAACTGGGCAACGGCTACAGCGAGCTGAACGACCCGCTGGAGCAGGCCCGGCGGTTCGCCGAGCAGCAGGCCATGCGGGAGGCGGGCGACGCCGAGGCGCAGATGCCCGACCCGGACTTCGTCGAAGCGCTGGAGTACGGCATGCCGCCCGCGTGCGGGTTCGGGATGAGCGAGCGGGTGTTCGCGTTCTTCATGGACAAGAGCGTCCGCGAGTGCCAGATCTTCCCGCTGCTCCGCCCCCTCGAGCCCACCCGCCAGCCCTGACCCGCGCCGCGGCTACCACTCTTCATCCAGTTGGTGCGCGGAAACCGGTACATAACGGCCAGTACCCGCACCGGAGCCGTGAAGAGTGGTTCCCCGCCTTCCACGGCCACTGGACTCCTGGTGCTAGCGGAACTGGTGTGACTGGGCGGCGAGGCCGGGTGGGCGCGGGAAAGCCGGGCGCCGGGCCAGGCCCGCCCGGACACGTCGCGGCCAGGCCGCCGGGGCCAGGCCGACCGGACGCACCGGAGCCGAGCCGCCCGGACGCACCGAAGCCGGACGCGGGTGGTGTCACCTGGCGGGGCGCCTGGTCAGGGCGGCGGCGTGACCGGGATGATCCCGGCCGACAGCAGGCGGCCGTGCTCGATGCGCAGGACGCCGATCGTGCCTCGCGGCTGGCGGCGCCGGTCGGTGGGTGAGCCGGGGTTGAAGATGCGCTGGCCGTGCTCAGCGTGGTCCAGCGGGATGTGTGAGTGCCCGAAGATGACCAGGTCCGCGGTGGGGAAACGGCGGCGCAGCCGGGCCGGGCGGCCCGCGCGCGGGCCGGAGTTGTGCAGCATGGCGACGCTCAGCCCAGCCAGGTCCAGCTCGAGTGTGTCCGGCGCGCCCCAGGCGGCCACGTCCGGGCCGTCGTTGTTGCCCAGCACCGCCCGGACCGGCGCGTAGCCGGCCAGCTCGTCCAGGGTGGCCGCGGTGCACACGTCCCCAGCGTGCAGGATCAGGTCCGCCCCGCGCAGCTGCTCGGCCACGGCAGGCGGGCAGGACCGCCACCGCCGCGGCGCGTGCGTGTCGGCCAGCACGATCACCTTCACCGGCCCATCCTGCCAGCGCCCAGGCCCGACCCATCACCCCGGACCAGCAGCCAGGCCCGCCCATGCCCCCCGGCCAGCGGCCAGGTCCCACATCACCCCGGACCAGCCGCCAGGTCCCACATATCACCCCGGAGCAGCGGCCAGTCCCACATATCACCCCGGAGCTCGGGTGAATTGCCGGATTCGCCGGTTTTATCCCACGCACCGGGGGTGACATGTGCATCGGGGGTGATATGTGCGCGCTGACCGGGGGTGTGACCAGGCTCTCTTGAACGTGTTCAAAATTACTCTCGACACGGGACCACTAGCCGACGAGACTTGAACGTGTTCAAGTCTCGCGCGCCATGAGGAGGCGCCATGGGCATCGGCATTTACATCGCTTACCTGCTGCTCAGCATGGGCCTGACGATCGCGGTGGGGGTGGCCCTGTCCCGCAGCGGCCGGGTCTTCCTCACCGAGGTGCTGGGCGGCAACCGGGCCCTGGCCGACGCGGTAAACCGGCTGCTCATCGTCGGGTTCTACTTGCTGACACTGGGCTTCATCGCGCTCGTCATGCGGCCGCCCGGCGCGATCACCAGCGCCGCGCAGGCGGCCCAGGTACTGTCCATCAAGATCGGCGAAGTGCTCCTGGTGCTCGGCGCTGCGCACGTGGCTGGGGTGACGGTGGTGCGCCGGTTCGGCCGCCGGGCCGCGGCTCAGGGGTCGGCCTCGCCCGCCGCACCGGCCTCCACCGCCGCGCCGGCCTCCCCCGCCGCTCCGGTCTCCCCGATGCCGGCCTCCGCAGCGCCGCCCGGGGTGGGCGGCCCGGTGCCGCCGGCGTCTCCGGTGCCGCGACCGCGGGCTCGGCAGGACGTACATTGACCTCTGTGGCCGATCCGGAGCTGACCCCGCGCGCGGAGCAGACCAAGGCCGCCATCGTGCAGTCGGCGCTGCGGCTGTTCCGCCAGCACGGGTACGAGGCCACCACGATGCGGGCCATCGCCCAGGACGCCGGGGTGTCCACCGGGAACGCCTACTACTACTTCGGCTCCAAGGAAGAGCTGATCCAGCAGTTCTACGTGCGCAACCAGGCCGAGCACCTGGCCGCCGTGCGCCCGGTGCTGGACGCCGAGACCGACTTCGCGGCCCGGCTGCGCGGCACGCTCCGGGCGCTGATCGACGTGTCGGCGCCCTACCACGAGTTCGCCGCCCGGTTCTTCAAGCACGCGGCCGAGCCGAGCAGCCCGCTCAGCCCGCTGAGCAAGGAAGCCAGCCCGGCCCGGGATGCGGCGGTGGCCCTGTATGCCGAGGTGATCGACGGATCCAGCCTGCGGCTCGACCGCGAGTTGCGGGCCGAACTGCCCGAACTGCTCTGGCTGTACTCCCTCGGGGTGATCTTGTACTGGGTGTTCGACACCTCACCGGACTGCGCCAAGACCTACCTGCTGATCGACCGGACGGTGCCGCTGGCCGCCCGGCTGGTCTCGCTGGCCCGGTCCCGGCTGCTCCGGTCGACCATGCGCGAGGTCGTGTCGCTCATCCACGACCTGCGCAGCTGACCGGCCGCGGCGCTGGCTCAGGTCCAGCCGCCCGGCACCGCCGGCACCGCGAGCTGGGCCAGCAGGTCCGCCTGGTCGTAGTAGACGTGCATGCTGGTGATCTTGCCGTCGTCGCACTCGTGCACCACGGCGAACCAGATGTCCGCCAGCCGGCCGGTCGGGCCGATGTCGCCCACCGGCCCGCGCAGGCAGCCCGAGTGGGTGCCGACGAACCGGCCCTCGTACACCCCGCCCCGGTCGTCGGCGTGAATGCTCACCGTGGCCAGCCGGTTGTCGGGGAACGCGTCGTTCCAGGTGTCCCAGACCGTCTCGGCCGCCTCCCGGCCGGACAGCTGCACGCCGCCCGGCGCGCTGGCCTGCAGCCGGTGCAGGTCAAACAGGGCCAGCCAGCCCGCCTCGTCCCGCTCGTTCCACAGCGTGACCTCGCGTTCGATCAGGCTGACGTTGTCCCCCTCCCGGACGGTGGAGAAGTTCAGCATGTACTCCTGCACGCCGGCCACCCGGGCGTGAGTGACCTCGGACAGGTCGGTGCGCAGCGTGGCCACCGGGGACCGGGTGGACGCCATCACGTCCATGTCCTCCCAGGTGGTCGCGGCCACGCAGTGGCCGGTGCCGCGATCGACCAGCAACTGCGCGCTGCACAGCCCGGGCATGTCCAGCAGCGCCGGGCCGGCGCTGTGCCGGAACTCCTCGATGGCCACGCTCACCCGGGCCGGGTCGACATCGATCCGGGTCATCCGGACCCCCGCGCCCGGGCCCGGGCGGGCCTGCCTGATGAACACCGGGACCTCATAGTGCTCGGCCGACACCGTCCCGCCCATCAGCTCGGTCACCTCGGCCCGGGACGCCTCGGCGGCCGGCTCGCTGGCCGTCATCGCGTCCGCCGAGTCCCAGTACGTGGCGATCAGGCAGACACCCAGCTCGGCGTTGCTCAGCACGCCCAGGCCACGGCTGCCCAGCTGGGACTCCACCTGCGTCCGGACCGTCTCTTCCAGGTACTCGGTCGCCTTCGTCAGCCGGGCCGGATCGCCGGTCAGCAGGTACATCCGGACGTACATGATGGTCACCCCCGGCCGTCCTCACGGCGGTACGCCCCAGGCCAGTCAAACACCAGGGTGATGGGCGGACAAGAGCCGGGCCGGCGGCCGGCGGTTATGGTGGCGCCATGGCGGAGCGCAAGCAGATCCTCGAGGTGGCAGGCCGCGAGGTGGCCGTCTCCAACCCGGGCAAGATCTACTTCCCGCACACCGGGCACACCAAGCTGGACCTGGTCCGGTACTACCTGAGCGTGGCCGATGGGGCGCTGCGCGGGATAACCGGCCGGCCGGTGGTGCTGAAGCGGTTCGTGAACGGGGCCGAGGGCGAGGCCTTCTTCCAGAAGCGGGCGCCGGAGTCCCGGCCGGCCTGGGTGGACACGGTGGAACTGCGGTTCCCGTCCGGCCGGTCCGCGGTGGAAGTGGTGCCGCACGACGCGGCCGCGCTGGCCTGGATGGCCAATCTCGGCTGCATCGACCTGAACCCGCACCCGGTGCGGGCCGACGACCTGGACCATCCGGACGAGCTGCGGGTGGACCTGGACCCGGTCCCGGGCGTGGACTGGCCGCAGATCCGCCAGGTCGCCCTGGTCACCCGGGAGGTGCTGGCCGACTTCGGGCTGACCGGCTGGCCCAAGACATCCGGTTCCCGCGGCTTCCACATCTACGCCCGTATCGAGCGGCACTGGGACTTCGCCGAGGTCCGGCGGGCGGCGGTGGCACTGGCCCGGGAGGTGGAACGGCGGGCGCCCGAACTGGCCACGGCCAAGTGGTGGAAGGAAGAACGGCACGGGGTCTTCCTCGACTACAACCAGAACGCCAAGGACCGCACGGTGGCCTCGGCTTACTCGGTCCGGCCCACCCGGGACGCCCGGGTGTCCACCCCGCTGGACTGGGCCGAGGTGCCGGACTGCGAGCCGGACGCGTTCACCATGGACACCGTGCCGGGGCGGTTCGCCCGGCTCGGTGACCCGTGGGCGGGCATGGACGACGCGGCGGGCTCGCTGACCGCGCTGCTCGACCTGGCCGCGCGGGACGAGGCGGCCGGGCTGCCCGATGCCCCGTGGCCGCCGCACTACGACAAGCAGGCCGGGGAGCCGCCGCGGGTGCAGCCGTCCAAGCGCCGGGCCGGCCCGGCCGGGGACGGGAAGCCGCTGCGGGGAACCGGGCGGCGCCAGTCCACGATGCCGCTCATCGAGGTGGCCCGGGCGGCTACCAAGGACGAGGCGATGGCCGGGCTGGACCGGTGGAAGGAGCGGCATCCGGCCGTATGGCCCTACCTGGAACCCCCGGATGTGCTGGTCGACTCGATGCGCGGGCGCAGTTCCACCTGGACCAGGATCCGGCTGAACCTGCGCAACGTGCCCGCCGCGCAGCGGCCGCCGCAGGAACCGCTCGAGGTGGACTACGACCCGTGGGCCCGCGGCGGCGGCCGGCCCAGTGCCTAGCGGGACAGTGCCTAGCCGAACAGTGCCTAGCCGAACAGTGCCTAGCGGGACAGTGCCTAGCCCGGCCGCCGAACTCCACGTCCGGTGGCTGGCCGAAGCCCAGCTGCGCCGGGCCGCGACGGCGCCCCGGTACCTGTGGCTGGACGAGGATTTCAGGCTGGGCGGCCAGCCGGCCGAGGAAGAGGGCCTGCTCCGGATCAAAGCCGTGCTGAACGCGCTGCACCGGGTCGGTGCCATCGACGACGGCACGGCCTGGTCGGTGGTCAGCGAGTTCGCGGCCGCGCTGGCCGCCCGGGGGCTGGGCCCGGCGAAGGACCTGCTGCGCACCGCGATCCCGGACAGCACTGCCCACCAGCCGGACGAGCCCGGGCCGGCGCCGCCGCCTGGCGGGGTGTACCAGGCCATCCCGATCAGCGCGGTGTTCACCGCCGAACTGGACGGCTACCAGGGCGAGGTGCATCTGCAGACGCTGATCCGGGGCCCGGACTGTGCGCTGATCATCACCACGTTCGTCAGCCGCTGGCGGGAAGCGGCCAGCCTGCCCGCGGGCGACGCGCCTGGGCAGCCCGGCTTCCCGCCGTTCGGCCCGGCCGGGCTGACCGACGATCAGGGCCGCCACTACCGGCTGGACTACGAGACGGCCGAGGGCGGCTGGCACCAGTATGGCGTGCTCAGCATCTCCCCCGTCCCGCCCAGCGGGACCCGGTGGCTGGACCTGCCGGCCGGGAGCGGCGGCGTGCTCCGGATCGAGCTGAACCGGCCCGACCCGGCGGCCCGGGTGGCCAGCCAGCCGATTAGGCCAGCCACGGCCGGCGAGCAGCTGCTCACCGCGGCCGCCGACACGCTGCTGGGCGGCGGGAGCATGGTCGGCATGTCAGCCACCGCGCTGGCCGCCAGCCTGGCCGAAGTGGAAACCGCGCTCTGCGCGGTGGGCGCGCTGCCGGCCGGCAGCGCGGCCGTCGCCCACCTGGCCGCGCTGTGCCAGCACCGCTCGGTGGAGGTGCGCGGAGACCTGGCCACGCGGGCCCAGGCGGCCGGGCTGCCCGGCCCGTGGGCCAGCGTGCTGGCCGGGCGGCACGACGGGCCCGGGGATGGCCGGGCTGGCCTGCTGCCGCTGGCCGCCGTGCTGCCCGAGACCGACGGGGCCCGGTTCGTGCTGGGTGGGCTGTGCTGCTGGGAGCGCCAGGTGACTATGCCGGTGGTGGCCTGGGGCTGGGCGCCCAGGCCCCGGGTGTTCCGCCCGGGGCAGCCGTTCTCCTGGTGGGCCCGGGACGACACCGGGCGCTGGCACGTCGGCCGGACCAGCCCGTATCACCTGCCCGCCCGCACGTTCCAGGTGGAATTCACGCCGCCGCTGCACCCGGGCGCGACGTCGCTGGACATCATGCTGACCGGCGCGGCGTCGCGGGTCACCGTCTCGGTGCCGCTGCGCTGGCCGGATGAGCCGGCCTGAGTAGCGGGCTAATCTGCGGATAGCGCGGGCGCGATGGAGGCGTGCATGGCGGCAGGCGGCACGGAACAGGCGGAGACGTACCTGCGGCTGCTGGCCGAGGCCGAGCTGCGCCGGGGCCCGGTGCTGCACGGCCCGGGGTCGCAACCACACCGGGTGGCGCTGGCCGCCGCTGCGCTGGCCCTGGCCGACGCGATCAGCCTGAGCACCGCCTGGCAGGTGGTGGCCGACTTCCAGGCCGCCTGCGCGCTGCGGGTGGGCGACCCGGCGCCGGCCCTGCTCAGCGGCGCCCCCCGCTGGCTGGCCCGGCCCCCGGCCAGCCTGACCGTGTCCAGCTGGCCATCGGTGGTCCGGCATTCGATGGTGCAGTTTCTGACCAGCTCGCAGCGGCCCGGGTGGACCGCGCCCCCGGCCCCATCGGCCGGGCCCGCCATCCCGGCCGCGGTGCCCATCGGGGCCACGCTGCCGCTGCCCGCGGAGCGGGAGGGCTGGTACGGCGAACTGCTGCTGCTCGCGCTGGCCCGGACCGGCGCCGGGGCGGCCATCACGGTCGCCACCCGGTGGGCCGGGCAG
>DATCUG010000163.1:0-7816 GCA_036567525.1 Streptosporangiaceae bacterium
GGACCCGGCGGTGTGCCGGATGATCCCGCCGATGGCCATGGCGAACAAGCCGAGCACGGCCAGGTAGAAGCCGGCTCCGTACACGGCCCGGAGCACCCCCGGATCACTGAGTGAGACGGGCGCCTTGCTGTGCAGGATCGCCTGGCCGATGTAGAACGAGCCGAACGTGGCGATCTCGCCGACCACCAGGACCAGCGCGGCGAACACGGTCGCCTTGGCGCCGAGCATGGGCAGCCGGCGCGGCACGGCGAGCAGCGACGACCTGATGACCCCAGTGGAGTATTCGGTGCTCATCACCAGCACGCCGAGCACGCAGATGGTCAGCTGACCCAGGTACAGCCCGGAGCCGAGGATCGTGCCCACCGGGTCGGCAATGATCTGGGCGCGCTGCGACGGGTCACTCTTGCTCCACTGCGCGACGGTGAGGAACGTGAACAGCGCGGTGAAGCCGAGTACCAGCACGATCAGCAGGATCAGCGACCAGATGGTCGAGCGCACCGAGCGGAGCTTCGTCCACTCCGAGACCAGCAGGTGGCTGAACCCCAGCCCCCGCGAGGGGGCGGGCAGCGGCGGCTGCTCCGCCGCTACGGGCCGGGCGGTCGTGGTCATTCGGTCCTCCCCTGGGCCGGGGCGGTCAGCGGGCCGGTGCCGCCGGCCGGGGCCTCTGCGCCGTCACCGGGCGGAGCGCCAGCGGCGCCCGGGCCGTACTCCGAGCTGTCCGCGGTCAGTTCCATGTAGGCCTCTTCCAGCGAGGCCAGGCGCGGGGTGAGTTCGTGCAGCACGATGCGGTCGGCCGCGGCCAGCTCGCCGACGCGCGGCGCCTCCATACCGGTGACCCGGAGCGCGCCCGCGCCGTCGCCGTCCTGCGGTTCGGCCTTGCCGCCCTCGGCGGCAATCAGGTCGGCCAGCCGGGCCGCGTCCGGCGATCGGACCAGCACATATTTGTCGGAACTGCGCTCAATGAATTCCTGGGTGCTGCAATCGGCGATCAGCTTGCCCCGGCCGATCACGATCAGATGGTCCGCGGTGACGGCCATCTCGTTCATCAGGTGGCTGGACACGAAAATGGTCCGGCCTTCGGCCGCGAGCTGTTTCATCAGGTTCCTGATCCACAGGATGCCCTCGGGGTCGAGCCCGTTGACCGGCTCGTCCAGCAGCAGCACCCGCGGGTCGCCCAGCATGGCCACGGCGATGCCGACCCGCTGCCCCATGCCGAGTGAGTACGTCCCGGTCCGCTTGCGGGCCACCCCACGCAACCCGACCAGGTCGAGCACATGGTCCACCCGGGACCGGGGCAGCCCTTGCGTCTGGGCCAGGAACAGCAGGTGGTTGTAGGCGCTCCGGCCCGGGTGCATGGCCTTGGCCTCGAGCAGCGCACCGACCGTGCGCAGCGGCTGGGCCAGGTCCGTGTACCGCCGGCCATCGATGGTGGCGGTACCGGCGTGCGGCCGGTCCAGGCCCAGGATGAGCCGCATCGTGGTCGACTTGCCCGCGCCATTCGGGCCCAGGAAGCCGGTGACCCGGCCCGGCTCGACATTGAATGACAAATGGTCAACTGCGGTTTTGTCCCCGTAGCGCTTAGTGAGGTCCCGTGCCTCGATCATGAAATTTTCCCCTATGAGACGGCCTGGCCGACTTGGTTCCGCCGCGCGCTCAAACCCTAAGGTAGCAAGGTCAGCTGAGTGTACTGATTAAGTGACGATGTACCCCGCTTGCGGGGGAACGCGATGTGGCCGCGTAGGCTCCTGCGCATCATGACGCAGCCAATGGATCCGGTCGGCGCCGCTGGCCAGCCCGCGCCGCGCCGGGGCAGGCTGCGCCGCTTCCTGACCGCCGCGCTGGCCAGCTTGTGGCGCTGCCTCCCGGCGGTGCTGGTCACGTTGCTGCTGGGAGTGGCCGCGGGGTTCCTCTGGGCGGCGGTGGCGCCGCGGCCGCACCTGGTGATGACCGGGCCGGGCGCGGCCCAGGTGACCAGCGCCGAGTCCAGCGCGTTCATCGGCGGTGACGGCTGGTACTGCCTGATCTGCCTGGCCGGCGGCATCATCTCCGGGGTGATCGGCTACCTGCTCGCGGTGCGCGGCCACCATCCGGTCGGGATGGCTCTGGTGCTGCTCAGCGGGCTCGGGGCCGGCCTGATCACGCTGTGGATCGGCCAGCACTCGGGTCAGGCCGGCTATCACCACCTGCTCAGCACGCTGCCGGCCGGGCGGCACCTGAGCGCGTCGCTGTCGCTCGGGGCGCGCAGCGCGCTCGCGCTGTGGCCGCTGGCGGCCGGCATCATGGCCGGCGCCCTCGAACTGAACGACACGCTGCGCGACCGGAAACGCACCGCGCAGGACGGCCAGGCCCTCGCGCTCGACTGAGCCCGGCAGCCGGCCTGTCCGCCATGTGGACACGACCGGCAACGGAGCGGGCGGCCTTCATAGACTGGGCGGGTGCTTCCTCGAATCGATCTCCGTGGCCAGGCTGCCACCGGCCTGAGCAGGGCGAAGCTGGCCGGTGTGCTGCCCCGCGCCGAGCTTGACGTGATGGCCGCGATGCCCGCGGTCGCCCAGGTCTGTGCCGACGTCCGGGCTCACGGCGCGGCCGCGGTCCGGGACTATACGGTCCGCTTCGACGGCGTGGACCTGCCCACCACCCGGGTGCCCGCCGACGCGCTGCCGGCCGCGCTGGCCACGCTCGACCCGGCCGTCCGGGCCGCCCTGGACGAGGCCATCCGGCGGGTCCGGCTGGTGCATGAGGCGCAACTGCCCGCCGGGCACCGCACCGAGGTCGGCCCGGGCGCGGTCGTCTCCGAGCGGTACGTGCCGGTCAGCCGGGCCGGTGTGTACGTGCCGGGCGGCCTGGTCACCTACCCCTCGTCGGTGGTGATGAACGTGGTGCCGGCCCAGGTGGCCGGGGTCGGGGAGATCGCGGTGGCGTCCCCGCCGCAGGCGAGCGGGCGGCCCGCGCCGGCCGTGCTGGCCGCGTGCGCGCTGCTCGGCGTCGAGGAGGTGCACGCGGCCGGGGGAGCGCAGGCCATCGCCATGCTCGGTTACGGCACCGAGGACTGCGCGCCCGCCGACGTGGTCACCGGGCCGGGCAACGTGTACGTGGCCGCGGCCAAGCGGCTGCTGCTCGGCGTGGTCAGCACCGACGCGGAGGCCGGCCCGACCGAGATCGCCATCATCGCCGACGGCACCGCCGACCCCGAGTTCGTGGCGGCCGACCTGATCGCCCAGGCCGAGCACGACCCGCTGGCCGCCTGCCTGCTGATCACCACCGACCCCGGCCTGGCCGACCAGGTGGACAAGGCGCTCGGCCCGCAGCTGGCCGCGGCCCGGCACCGGGACCGGGTGCAGGCCGCGCTGGCCGGGCAGTCGGCCACCGTGCTGGTGGACGACCTGGCCGCGGCCGTGGCGGTCAGCGACGCCTGGGCGCCGGAGCACCTGGAGATCCAGACCACGGACGCGACGGCGGTGGCCGGCCAGATCCGCAACGCCGGCGCCATCTTCACCGGCCCGTACGCACCGGTGTCGCTGGGCGACTACCTGGCCGGGTCCAATCATGTGCTGCCCACCGGCGGCACCGCCCGGCACACCGGCGGGCTGTCCACGCTGTCCTTCCTGCGCGGCATCCACGTGGTCGAATGCAGCCGGGACGCGCTGGCCGGGGTAGCCGGGCACATCGACGCGCTGGGCGGCGCCGAGGACCTGGCCGCACACGTCGCGGCGGTCCGGGTGCGGGTTCCCGACGGCGGGACCGAGGCGAGATGAGCCTGCCGGAATGGCTGCCCCTGCGTGAGGACTTGGCCGGGCACGAGCCGTACGGGGCGCCGCAGATCGACGTGCCGGTCCGGCTGAACACCAACGAGAACCCGTACCCGCCATCTCCCGGCCTGGTCACGGCCATCGCGGATGCCGTCACCGAGGTGGCGGGCACGCTCAACCGCTACCCGGACCGGGATGCCACCGCGCTGCGGGCCGGCCTGGCCAGCTACCTCGGCCACAGGCTCGACGGCAGCCAGGTGTGGGCGGCCAACGGGTCGAACGAGATCATCCAGCAGCTACTCCAGGCGTTTGGCGGCCCGGGCCGCACCGCGCTGGGGTTCGAGCCGTCCTACTCGATGCACCCGCTCATCGCGCTGTCCACCGGCACCCGGTGGGTCAGCGGCGCCCGGGAGGCCGACTTCGGCCTGGACCCGGAGCGCGCCGCCGCGGTCATCGCGGCCGAGCGGCCCGACGTGGTGTTCCTGACCTCGCCCAACAACCCGACCGGCACCGCCCTGCCGCTGCCGGTCATCCGGGGCATCTGCGCGGCCGCCCCCGGCATCGTGGTGGTGGACGAGGCCTACGCGGAGTTCGCCCGGGAAGGCTCGCCCAGCGCGCTGGCCCTGCTGCCGGAGTTCCGCCGGCTGGTCGTCACCCGCACCATGTCCAAGGCGTTCGCGCTGGCCGGCGCCCGGGTTGGCTACCTGGCCGCCGATCCCGCGGTGGTTCAGGCCCTGCTGCTGGTCCGGCTGCCGTACCACCTGTCCAGCGTGACCCAGGCGGTGGCCCGGGCGGCGCTGGCGCACCGGGCCGAGCCGCTGGCCACGGTCAAGGCGCTGCGCGACGAGCGGGACGCGCTGGTGGCCTGGCTCCGGCAGCGCGGCCGGGCGGTGGCCGACTCGGACGCCAACTTCGTGCTGTTCGGTCACTTCGCCGACCGGCACCGGGTGTGGCAGGAACTGCTGGATCAGGGGGTGCTGATCCGGGAGACCGGCCCGGCCGGCTGGCTGCGGGTCACCGTGGGCCTGCCCGCCGAGATGGCTGCGTTCCGTAACGCCCTGGACAAGGTGCTGGAGGGGGAGGAGGAGGCCTGATGAGCGAGCGCGGCCGGGCCGCCCGGGTGGAGCGGGTCACCAAGGAGACCAGCGTGCTGGTCGAGCTGGACCTGGACGGCTCCGGCCGGGCCGAGGTGAGCACCGGGGTGCCGTTCTTCGACCACATGCTGGCCCAGCTCGGCAAGCACGGCCTGCTCGACTTGAGCGTGCAGGCCAGCGGGGACGTCGAGATCGACGCGCACCACACGGTGGAGGACACCGCGTTGGCCCTGGGCCAGGCGCTGCGCGAGGCCCTGGGCGACAAGGCGGGCATCTGCCGGTTCGGTGACGCGGCCGTGCCGCTGGACGAGACGCTGGCCCGGGCGGCCATCGACCTGTCCGGGCGGCCCTACCTGGTGCACAGTGAGCCGGCCGGGATGGCCCCGCTGATCGGCAGTTACGACACCACGCTGACCCGGCACTTCTTCGAGTCGGTGACCGCCACGGCGGGCATCTGCCTGCATCTGGAGGTGACCGGGCGCAACCCGCACCACATCGTGGAAGCCCAGTTCAAGGCGGTGGCCCGGGCGCTGCGCGCCGCGGTGGCGGCCGACCCCCGGGCGCCTGGGGTGCCCAGTACCAAAGGTGTCTTGTGACCGCCACCCGCCCAAACGTCGTGGTGCTGGACTACGGTTCCGGGAACTTGCGTTCGGCAGAAAAGGCGCTGCAGCGGGTCGGCGCGGACACCGTGGTGACCGCGGATCCGGAAACGGCGCTGGCCGCGGACGGGCTGGTGGTGCCGGGCGTCGGCGCATTCGCGGCGTGCATGGCCGGGCTGCGGGCGGTGCGCGGGGACCAGGTGATCGACCGGCGGCTGGCCGGATCCCGGCCGGTGCTCGGCATCTGCGTGGGCATGCAGGTGCTGTTCGCCGAGGGGGTCGAGCACGGCGTGCACACCACCGGCTGCGGGCAATGGCCGGGCGTGGTGGAACGGCTGAAAGCGCCGGTGCTGCCGCACATGGGCTGGAACACGCTCGACGGGCCGGCTGAGTCGCGGCTGCTGGCCGGCCTGGACCCGGGGGAGCGGTTTTACTTCGTGCACTCCTACGCGGCCCGGGCGCTGCCCATGCCGCCGTCGCCGTGGATGACCCCACCGCTGATCAGCTGGGCGACGCACGGTGAGCCGTTCATCGCGGCGGTGGAGAACGGCCCGCTGTGCGCGACCCAGTTCCACCCCGAGAAATCTGGCGACGCGGGTGCGGCGCTGCTGGCGAACTGGCTGGAGATGATCCGATGAGCAACGCTGCGCTGACCCTGCTGCCCGCGGTGGATGTGTCCGGCGGGCAGGCCGTCCGGCTGGTGCACGGCGCGGCCGGCACCGAGACCGGGTACGGCGACCCGATGCAGGCCGCGCTGGCCTGGCAGGCAGCGGGCGCGGAGTGGGTGCACCTGGTCGACCTGGACGCCGCGTTCGGCCGCGGGTCCAACGCGGAACTGCTGGCCACGGTGGTGGGCCGGCTGGACATCGCGGTGGAGCTGTCCGGCGGGATCCGGGACGACGCGTCGCTGGCCGCCGCGCTGGCCACCGGGTGCGCCCGGGTGAACATCGGCACCGCCGCGCTGGAGGACCCGGACTGGGTGCGGTCCATCATCGCCAGCTACGGCGACAAGATCGCGGTCGGACTGGACGTGCGCGGCAGCACGCTGTCCGCCCGGGGCTGGACCCGGGACGGTGGCGAGCTGGACGACGCGCTGGACCGGCTGGACGCGGCGGGCTGCGCCCGGTACGTGGTCACCGACATCAACCGGGACGGCACGCTGACCGGGCCCAACCTGGATCTTCTGCGTCATGTCACCGGCCGGACCAGCCGGCCGGTGATCGCCAGCGGCGGCGTGTCCAGCCTGGCCGACCTGGCCGCCATCGCCACCCTGTCCGGCGCCGGGGTAGAGGGCGCGATCGTGGGCAAGGCGCTGTACGCGGGCGCGTTCACCCTGCAGGAAGCGCTGCAGGCGGTGGCGGCGTGACCCGGAAGATCTCCACCAGCACGCCGTGGGAGCCGGTGGTCGGGTACAGCCGCGCGGTGGCGGCCGGGGACTTCGTGTTCGTGGCCGGCTGCACGTCCACCGACGGCGGGGTGTTCGTGCACGAGGGCGACGCCTACGCGCAGACCGGCCAGGCGCTGCGCAACGTGGCCGGCGCGCTGGACCGGCTCGGGCTCGGGCTGGCCGACGTGGTGCGCACCCGGATCTACGTCACCGATATCTCCCGGTGGGAGGAGTACGGCCGGGCGCACGGGGCCGCGTTCGGTGACGCGCTGCCCGCTACCTCCATGATCGAGATTTCCCGGCTGGTCGACCCGCGCATGCTGGTCGAGGTGGAGGCGGTCGCCTACCGCCCGGGGATCGGCACCTAATGTTCCGGGCACCCGCGCCGATGCGGCGCCGCCCAGCCGGAGATCCGTCAGCAGTGCGAATTTTTGCCCCTATGAGGGCAAAGATTCGCACCCCTAATGGGCGCTGTGACTGGAGTGGTCAGCGGGGCCAGCGGAGTCAGCGGGGTTGCGGCTGCTGGGATTGGTGGGGTCAGTGAGTGTCGCGGTTCGGGTGATTCCCTGCCTGGACGTGGACGCCGGGCGGGTGGTCAAGGGGGTCAACTTCCGCGACCTGCGGGACGCCGGTGACCCGGTGGAGCTGGCCGCCGCGTACGACGCGGAAGGCGCCGACGAACTGGTGTTCCTGGACATCACCGCGTCCAGCGGGGACCGGCAGACCATGGTCGATGTGGTGCGGCGCACCGCCGACCAGGTGTTCATCCCGCTCACCGTGGGCGGCGGGGTGCGCAGCACCGGGGACGTGGACCGGCTGCTGCGGGCGGGCGCGGACAAGGTCTCGCTGAACACGGCGGCGATCGGCCGGCCGGAGCTGCTCGGCGAGGCGGCGCAGCGGTTCGGCTCGCAGTGCGTGGTGCTGTCGGTGGACGCGCGCCGCATCCCCGGCGATCCGGCGGGCGGGTTCGAGGTGACCACGCACGGG
>DATCUG010000164.1:0-4842 GCA_036567525.1 Streptosporangiaceae bacterium
GCCGGCCAGCTCTCAGGTGGAAACCGTGAAGCCCTGCTGCTTGGCGTAGTTGACCAGGACATTCTGGAAGTTCTGGAATGCCGAGGCCAGCGTTTCCTTGCCATTGAGCACGCCCGCGAACACGGTCGCGGACTGGGTCAGCGCTTCAGTCATGAACGGCGGCCAGGGCACGCCCTGGATGTTGCTCGCCGCCGCGGTGAACACCTGGTCCGGGTGGGACGAGCCGGACACCGGGACCGTGATGTTCTTGTAGGACGGGTCGGACAGCAGCGGCTTGAACGTCGGGAACAGCGAGGACGGGGCCGTCTTGGTGATGTTCCAGGACGCGCTGGTCGCGTTCAGCCACTCGGAGAACTGCGCGGCCGCGGCCGGGTGGGCACTCGAGGTGAAGACCGGGTAGGTGGAGCCACCCCAGTTGGCGGCCACGTTCTGGCCGGCCGCCCACTGCGGGAGCGGCGCGGCCCGCCAGTCGCCGACCGACGACTTGGCGTCCGGGGCGAAGTAGGACGGGCCCCACGCCGAGCTGAGCCAGCTCGCGTCGATGCCCTTGTCCATGTCGGCGAACGAGGTGGCGGACACGTCGGTGGTGCCGTTGACCTCGTGCGCGTTGAGCAGCTTCTGCCAGTAGGCGGCGAACTTCATCTGGGCCGGGCCGGTCCAGTTGATGGTGACATGGCTGCCGCCGGTGTAGGCGAACGGCCAGGCGTTGGCCTGAGCCATCAGGCTCATCACCCACTGCAGGTCGGTCGCGGAGAAGTTGGTGATGTAGGCCGACGGGTCGGCCTTCTTCAGCTTGGCCGCCGCGGTGGCGAACTCGGCCCAGGTGGCGGGCGGGGTGATGTGGTACTTGGCCAGCAGCTTGGAGTTGTAGTAGAACGCCATCGGGCCGGCGTCACCCGGCATGGCGTAGACGTGCGAGCCCTGGCTGACTTCCTTCCAGGCCCACGGCACGAAGTCGTTCTGGTACTTGCTCGCGCCGTACTTGGTCAGGTCGACCACGTTGTGCGTGGCCTCGAACGAGGGCAGTTCGTCGAACTCGACCTCGGCCACGTCGGGCGCGCCCGAGCCGGCCTTGAGCGCGTCGGTGATCTTCACGTACTCGGGGTCACCCGCGCCCACGTCTTCCTGGGTCACGCAGATGCTCGGGTGGGTCTTGTTGAACTCGGTGACCGCCCGGCCCATGCCCGGCACCCACGCCCAGAAGGTGATCTTCGTGGCGCTGGACGACTTGCAGGAGGCGCCGGCTTCCAGCGTGGCGCCGCCGCTGGCCGCGGGGGCGGCACTCGAGCCGGACGAGGACGGGGTGCCGCCGCTGCTGCCACCACACGCGGCCAGCAGCGAGACGGCCGCTACCGCGGCTAGGCCGGCCGCGGCGCGCCCGGCGGTGCGGCGCGAGCCCGGGGGACGGGGCCAGCGCTGTGCTGAGGGGAAGGGCATCTTCGCAAAACTCCTCATGTGAGCCTTGTCCTTTTCCTGATGGGGATTTCCTGGGGAAGTTCACCCCCCGGCCGTCGCCGCCTCGACCACGGTGAACGATTGCGGCGGGAGGGTGAGGGTGAGCACCGGCCCCTTGGGGGTTTCTGACCCCTCCTCCAGGCAGGCACCCTCGACATCCGGCAGCACGCGGGCGCCCGGCCCACGTTCCGCGGTGACGGTCGCGACCTGGGCGTCGCCGTCGAAGGCCAGGTCGCGCAGTGCGATCTCGATGGTTTCCGGTTCGTCCGGATTGCGGTTGACCAGGGTCAGCGAGAGCTTGCCGCGGTCGGTGGACGCGGTAGCGGCCGCGTCCACCATGGTGAACGGGCCCAGGTCGGCGACCCGGTGCGGCCACCGGCTGTGCCGCTCCTCGCCCAGCGGGCTGATCGTGGGAGCGTTCACAAGGACGTCCACCGCCACCTCCAGGGCGGCTTTCGCGTGCAGCAGCACCGGATAGTAGATGGGCTGGGTGGCCACGGCTTCCGGGCTGGTCACGATCGGCGCGATGGCGTTCACCATCTGGGCCAGGTTGGCCATCCGGACCCAGGCGCTGTGCCGGATGAAGATGTTCAGGTAGGTGGCGACGGCCAGGGCATCGGGGAAGCTGTAGCGCTCCTCCAGCGCGCCGCCTGGCTCCCGGTACCAGACGTTCCATTCGTCGTAGGCGATCCGCGGTGGGTTGGCGATCTTCTTCACGTAGGCCACCCGCTCGATCAGGGCCCGGGTGACCCGGATCGCGCGTTCGGCCTGCAGCGGCTGCAGCACGTTGGTCCAGTAGTCGTCGGACCCGGTGTAGATGTGCAGCGAGTGGTAGTCGACCAGCGAGGCCATCCCGTCGATGACCACCCGGTCCCAGTCGTTCCAGCCGTTCATCCCGCAGCTGACCAGCTTGGCCTGCGGGTCGAGCATCTTGATGGCCCGGGCCCACCGGGTCGCGGTGCGCACGTACTCCTCGGCGGACACCGCGCCGACCTGCCAGTCGCCGTACATCTCGTTGCCCAGGCCCCAGTAGCGGACCTGGTACGGGTCCTGGTGGCCATTGGCCCGGCGGCGGCCGGCCCAGTAGGTGTCGCCGCGGCCGTTGCAGTATTCGACCCAGGCCAGCGCCTCTTCCAGCGTGCCGGTGCCCATGTTCAGGCAGATGTACGGCTCGGTGCCGAGCTGCCGGCAGTAGGCCAGGAACTCGTCGGTGCCGAACCGGTTGGACTCCTCGCCGCCCCAGGCCAGCTCGGGCCGGCGGGGCCGGCTGTCCTTCGGGCCGATGCCGTCGGCCCAGTGGTAGTTGCTCACGAAGTTGCCGCCCGGCCAGCGCAGCACGCCCATCCGGAACTCGCGGAGCAGGTTGAGCACGTCCTGGCGGAACCCGTTCTGGTCGGCCAGCGCGGAGCCCTCGTCGTACAGGCCGCCGTAGATGCAGCGGCCGAGATGCTCGACGAAGCCACCGAAGACGTTACGGTCCACGGTGCCGAGCTGGCGGGCAGGATCCACCACGATCCGGGTCACGAGTCCTCCTGGTCGGTTGGGGTTTTCTGGGCGCCGGCTGGCTGGGCGCCGGCTGGCTGGGCGCTGGCGCTGGTGGTGCTGGCTCGCCCGCCACAGGATTCGCGCACGATCAGCTCGACCGGCAGCCGCACCGGCGCCTCCGGCGGGGTCTCCCCGGCGATGCTGTGCAGCAGCAGTTCCACCGCCTGCTGGCCGGTCTCCGCGAACGGCACCCGCAGCGAGGTCAGCGGCGGCATCAGGTACTCGGCGAACGGCATGTCGTCGCAGCCGACCACGGCCACGTCCTGGGGCACCCGGCGGCCGGCCGCGGCCAGCGCGCTGAGCACACCGATGGCCATCGTGTCGCTGTGCACGAAGATCGCGGTCATCTCCGGGTCCCGCTCCAGCAGCAGCCGGGTGGCGGCGGCCGCGGTGCCGGGCGTCCAGTCGCCCTCGACGGCCAGGTCCTCGCCCGGCTCGATGCCCGCGGCGCGCAGCGCGTCCTCGTAGCCGTGCAGCCGGCTGCGAACCACGTGCCGCCGGAACGGGCCGGTCACGGTGCCGATCGTGGTGTGCCCGAGCCGGATCAGGTGCTCGGTGGCGGTGCGCGCCCCGGCCCGGTGGTTGGAGCCGACCAGCGGGACGCCGCCGCCCGGCACGTGGTGCAGGCTCACCGACGGCACGTAGCGGCGCAGCATGTCGGCCACCGCGGTGTCGCCCTCGAGCTGCGGCGCGGCCGCGATGACCCCGTCCACCCGGCGGTCGATCAGCATCTGCACCACGGCGGCGCCGTCCCGGCCGTCATCGGCCAGGTTGCCGACCAGGACCGCGTGGCCGTTCTTGCGCGCGGTGTGCTCGGCAGCCACCGCGAACTGCGATAGCGCGCCATCGGTGATGTCCCCGGCGACCAGCCCGATGGTGGCGGTGGACTGCTGCACCAGGCTGCGCGCGACGCTGTTCGGCCGGTAGCCCAGGCTGTCCGCCACGGCCATGATGCGGGCCGCGGTCTCCGCCGACACCCGCACGTTGCCGCCGTTGAGCACTTTGCTCGCAGTCTGGAAGCTGACCCCGGCCCGGGCCGCGACTTCCTTGATCGAGACATACCGGCGTGCCATGACGTCCTTGCTGTGACCTGGTTCGTCTCGTTTGAACGAACGTTCGCCTAGACGGTAAAGTTCGGTCGGACTTGCGGTCAAGACACGGTTCGATCACGGTTCGGCTGTATCGCGGCCGGTAGTAGCCGGATTGCCAGGATATTTCCGCAGGCTGGAGCGGGTAGCGCAGGAAGCTGTTCGGTTATGCCGGATCGTGAGGCAAAGGTTTTTCCCGGGCCGAACGTTCGCGCAAGCGCTTACCCAGCCGCCATCGCCCGGCGCAGCGGCAGAGCCGGCGCAACATACGTGATCAACCGTTTGGTGCTGCTATGGCTGCACCAAACGGTTGATCACGAATTGCGGGCGCCCTGGAGGGGCGGGGTCAGACTTGGACGAACTCGATGCCGGCTAGGTCGCAGAACACCTTCCAGTCGGCGGCGTGGTGGCCCAGGTTCATCACCTCGTGGTGCGGGCCGCCCGCGGCCAGCCAGCCGTTCAGGCAGGCCCGCACGCCGGACGTGGGCCGGAACTGGCCGTAGGGCATCTCCAGCGCGGGCAGGTCCTGGCTGTCCAGGTTCTCGCCCTCAGCGCAGACCAGCCGCCACCGGGTGCCCTCCAGCGAGACCAGCGTGGCCAGGGTGGCCGGGCCCGGCTGGTACTGGAACAGGAACGTGGGCGGGTCGGCCAGCCGGCCGATGCCCAGCGGGCGCTTGATCAGCTTGACCGGCCGGTCGGTCCGGGCGATCTTCCAGTTGCCCTCGCCCATGTGGCTCTGCAGGATCGAGTCGGA
>DATCUG010000165.1:0-5398 GCA_036567525.1 Streptosporangiaceae bacterium
GGCCGGCTGATGATCGCGCAGCACCGCAGCCAGCCCGGCCGCCGCGTCCTGAGCCAGCCCGGTCGCCGCGCCCTGAGCCAGCCCACTCGCGTCCTTGCTGTTATCGGCGGCCAGCGCCGCGCCGACCAGTGCGGCTACCCGCTGCTGCTTGGCCGAGTCACGGCGCAGCGGCGCGTTTTCCAGCACGTAGGCACCCGGCGGCAGCTCGTGCACGGCGGGCCGCGACCCGCCGGTCAGGTCGATGGAGAACAGCGTGTGCCGGTCGCCGACCAGCAGCCAGCACGGGTTGTAGCCGGCCGGGTCGAGCCGCCCGCACACCTCGGCCACCGCGGTGGCCGCGTCCGGGTAGGCAGCGAAGGCGAGCGGCAGCTCGCCCCGCGACCGCTTGGCCGGGTCCCGGCTGGCTGACGGCTGGTTGGTCAGCCCGGCCAGCACGCCGGCCGAGTTGACCGCGAGCCACGTCCCGCCGGCCACCTCGTCCCGGCCGCCGAGGATCCGCGGCGGCTCGCCGCGCAGCACCGTGATCGGTTCCGCGGGCCGGTCGTACAGCTCGTCGCGGTTGGCCGCGACCAGCAGCGGCGTGCCAGGGACCGTCCGGGACAGCGCGATGAGCAAGCACACAACTGTGACGGTACCGCCCGGCCCGCCGCACTCCGTGCCAACCGGGCGCGTGAGCCTCGGGGGGACCGGCGAGCCGCCCGGCCGGGCGCGCTACGTTGTGACCGTCTGAGCCCGCACCGGATCACTCGCTGACCGCCCGGAGGAATGAGCAGATGCCGACCACTCCCCTTCGCCAGCGCCCGGCCTGGAAGGCCCTGGAGCAGCATCACGCCGAGATCAGCCCGCAGCACCTGCGTGACCTGTTCGCGGCCGACCCCGGGCGGGGCGAGCGGCTCACCGCCGAAGCGGCCGGCCTGTACCTGGACTACTCGAAGAACCGGGTCACCGACGAGACCATGGCGCTGCTGGTCCAGCTGGCCGAGGAGTGCGGCGTCGAGCAGCGCCGGGACGCGATGTTCCGCGGCGACCCGATCAACGTGTCCGAGCACCGCTCGGTGCTGCACGTCGCGCTGCGGATGCCGAAGGGGACCTCGCTCATGGTCGGCGGGGTGGACGTGGTCGCCGAGGTGCACGAGGTGCTGGACCGGATGGCTGCGTTCGCGGAGCGGATCCGGTCCGGCGAATGGAAGGGCTACACCGGCAAGCCGATCAGGAACGTGGTCAACGTCGGCATCGGCGGCTCCGACCTCGGGCCGGTGATGGCGTATGAGGCGCTGCGCTGGTACACCCGGCGTGACCTGAGGTTCCGGTTCGTGTCCAACGTGGACTCCACCGACTTCGTCGAGGCCACCCGCGACCTGGCCGCCGACGAGACGCTGTTCATCATCTCGTCCAAGACGTTCGGCACGCAGGAGACGCTGACCAATGCGCACTCGGCCCGGGACTGGGTGGTCGGTGAGCTGGGCAGCGAGGACGCGGTGGCCAGGCACTTCGTCGCGGTGTCCACCAACGCCGAGCGGGTGGCCGAATTCGGCATCGACACCGCGAACATGTTCGGCTTCTGGGACTGGGTCGGCGGCCGGTACTCGATGGACTCGGCCATCGGGCTGTCCACCATGGTCGCCATCGGGCCGGAGCGGTTCACCGAGATGCTGGCCGGCTTCCACGAGATGGACGAGCACTTCCGCACCGCCCCGCTGGACCGGAATCTGCCGGCGCTGCTGGGCCTGCTCGCCGTGTGGTACGGCGACTTCTTCGGCGCGCAGACGTACGGGGTGATGCCGTACGAGCAGTACCTCAAACGGTTCCCCGCCTATCTGCAGCAGCTCACCATGGAATCGAACGGCAAGCACGTCACGCTGCAGGGCACCGACGTGGACTACCAGACCGGCGCGGTGTTCTGGGGCGAGCCGTGCACCAACGGGCAGCACAGCTTCTACCAGCTCATCCACCAGGGCACGATTCTCATCCCGGTGGATCTGATCGGCTTCGGCAAGACCCTCAACCCGGTCCGCAATCACCACGACATCCTGTCCTCCAACGTGTTCGCCCAGGCCCAGGCACTGGCGTTCGGCAAGACACAAGAGGAAGTGCTCGCGGAGGGGACCGCGCCGGAGGTCGCGCCGCACCGGGTGATGCCCGGTAACCGGCCGACCAACGTGCTGCTGGCCGAAAAGCTCACCCCGCACCTGCTCGGCACGCTGGTCGCGCTGTATGAGCACAGCGTGTTCACCCAGGGAGTCATCTGGGATATCGATTCCTTCGATCAGTGGGGGGTAGAGCTAGGCAAGGTGCTCGCCGCGGCGATCCTCCCCGAGCTGGAAAACCCGGACGAGCCTGAGCTCCGCCACGATTCGTCCACCAACGCGCTGATCCGCCGCTATCGCAGCCTGAAGAGCTAGGAGAACCGATGACCACGGACAGGCCCATGCAGCTCGGCATGGTCGGGCTCGGCCGGATGGGCGCGAACCTCAGCCGGCGGCTGATGCGGGACGGCCACCGGGTCGTGGCGTACGACCACACCGAGTCGCACGTCAAGCAGCTCGCGGACGAGGGGGCAACCGGCGCGACCTCGCTGGAGGAGTTCGTCGCCAAGCTGGAGAAACCCCGGACGGCCTGGGTCATGCTGCCCGCCTCGGTCACCGGGCAGGTCATCGCGCAGCTAGCTGACCTGATGGAGCCGGGCGACACCATCATCGACGGCGGCAACACCTACTACCGGGACGACATCGACCGGGCCAAGCAGCTCATCCCGAAGGATCTGCACTACATCGACGTCGGCACGTCGGGCGGCGTGTTCGGCCTGGAGCGCGGCTTCTGCCTGATGATCGGCGGCGAGGACGGCCCGGTGGAGCGGCTCGACCCGATCTTCAAGTCCATCGCGCCGGGGAAAGGGACGGCCGAGCTGACGCCGGGCCGGACCCGGACCGGCACCGCCCCCGACGGGTATCTGCACTGCGGCCCGGCCGGGTCCGGGCACTTCGTCAAGATGGTGCACAACGGCATCGAGTACGGCATGATGGCCGCGATCGCCGAGGGCCTGTCCGTGATCAAGCACGCCAACGTCGGGAAGACCGAGGCGGCCGCGGGGGACGCGGAGACCACCCCGCTGCGCGACCCGCAGTACTACCAGTACGACATCGACGTGGCCGAGGTGGCCGAGGTGTGGCGGCGCGGCTCGGTGATCAGCTCCTGGCTGATCGACCTGACCGCCGACGCGCTGGCCCGCTCCCCGCACCTGGAAGACTTCGCCGGGCACGTGTCCGACTCGGGCGAGGGCCGCTGGACGGTGATGGCGGCCATCGAGGAGGGCGTGCCCGCCGCGGTCATCACTGCCTCGCTGTTCGAGCGGTTCGAGTCGCGCGGGCTCGGCGAGTTCAGCCACAAGCTGCTGTCCGCGCTGCGCAGCGAGTTCGGCGGGCACGCGGAGAAGCCGCCCGCCGGCGAAGGTGGCTAGCCGGCCCGGGTGACCGTCACCCCCGGGCCGGAGATGACCAGATTCGAGTCGATCTCGGCGATGTTGGCGTCCTGCGCGCTGGTCGCGGTGACGTCGAAGTGCACGTCACGCAGTGTCAGCCCGAGCGGGTAGGCAGGACTGAAGCCCTCCAGCACCGACTCGGCGCCGGGCACCGAGTTCGTTTCGGTCGCCCCGTCGATCAGGACGTCCTTGAAGTACGGGTCGCTGGTCCCGGTGGCCGGGTCGTAGAACGGGTCGAGGTCGATCGGGTACTGCAGCGACCGCGTGCCCGGCCCGATCAGGATCGTGTACGGGACAGTGGGATTAACCGGCACCGCGTTCACGGCGGCCTGCACGCTGGTGTACTCGGCGCCGCTCCTGGCCACGGTCAGCGTGACCCCGGTGACCGCGGCGGCTAATCCGGGAAACGCGGTGAGCAGGCCTGCGGCCAGTGCCATTGCGCCGAGCGCGGTGGCCAGGCCGCACCGTAACGGGCGGGCGCGGGCGGGGGTTACGTCGATGTCGGCCACGCGTCCTTCATAAGGCATGCAGGCCGGTTGATCAATGGGGAATTTTGTTTGATTGTGTGGCCGGGCTGGGCAGCCGGGCGGGCACCGGGATCCGGGTCAGGTCGCGGGCCAGCACGACCTCGCCGCCGAACGCGGTGGCTGCCTCGGCGGCCAGCCGCGGCGCGTCTCCGTGGTCGTAGCGCTGGGAGAAGTGAGTCAGCACCAGCAGCCGGGCCCGGGATTCGGCCGCGATCCGGCCCGCCTGGCCGGCCGTCAGGTGCCCCCACTCGCGGGCCAGCGCGGCGTCCGCGTCCGCGAACGTGGATTCGCAGACCAGCATGTCGGCCCGGTCGGCCAGTTCGAACGCGGCGTCACACAGCCCGGTGTCCATGATGAACGCGAACCGCTGCCCCGGCCGTGGCTCGCTGACCTGATCCACGGTGACCCGGCGGCCACCGGCCACCAGCTCACCCTGCTGCTTGAGCCGGCCGACGTCCGGACCGCTGATGCCCAGCGCGAGCAGCTTGTCCGGCAGCATCCGCCGGCCGTCTGGTTCGGCCAGCCGGTACCCGAAGGTGGGCACGCTGTGCGACAGCGCCCGGGCTTCCAGGCTGAACGCCCGCGTGCTGGCCAGTGTGCCCGCCTCCCGCACCGGCCGTGCCTGGAGGTCGGCCACGTCCCGGTACAGGGCGGCATGCCGGAGCCGCTGGTACACGGCCTCGTTGGCGGCCGGGTAATAGATCTCGACCTGGTGCGCCACCTGGTCCAGGGATATCCGGGCCAGCACCCCGGGCAGGCCCAGGCAGTGATCGCCGTGGAAATGGGTGATGCAGATCCGGGTGATCTGGCTCGCGGTGACCCCCGCGAACAGCATCTGCCGCTGGGTGCCCTCGCCGGGGTCGAACAGCAGGCCTTCGGCGTCCCAGCGGAGCAGGTAGCCGTTGTGGTTGCGGGTGCGGGTCGGCGTCTGGCTCGCCGTGCCGAGCACCACCAGCTCACGGTTGGGCACGGAATCTGACCTTACGCCGTGGCTGGGGTTCGCCCGGGCCGAGCAGTGGGGCAACCGGGCCTGGTCAGCTCGGGCCTGGTCAGCTCGGGGCCGGGTCAGCTCGGGCCGGGTCAGCTCGGGGCTGGTCACCTCGGGCCGGGCCGGCGGCGGGCCAGGCCGGTCAGGCCGGCCACGTACACCACGAGCAGGGTGACGGCCAGCGCCCGGACCAGCCAGCCGAACGCAAGCAGGCCCGCCCCGGCGGACGTGGCCGGGGCGGCGCATGACCCGGCCGGGCCGAGGAACGGGAGCACGAGGTAGACGGCATAGCCGATCCGGCCAGCCACGCCGCATTCCGCGGGGCCCGGAGCACCGGCTGGGCCGGTCCCGGGAGCGCGGCCGAGTGGCCGGGACCCGGCCGACCCTGGTGACCTGCTTGCTGTC
>DATCUG010000166.1:0-5327 GCA_036567525.1 Streptosporangiaceae bacterium
TCGTTGCCGGTGCCGCCGGGCCCGGTGGTGCGGAGTACCGCGCAGCCGGCCGCCGGATAGCCGCCGCAGCCGGGACAGGCCGGGCAGGGCAGCCAGCCGCAGGCTGTCCCGGAACCGCCACAGCCCGGCCAGCTGAACCAGGCACCCGGCCGCGACGGCGCTCAGTGCCGCGGCGCCACCCGGGCCGAAGGCGCCGCGCACGGCCAGCGGGATCACGGCGAAGCTCGCTACGGCCAGCCCGGCGGCGGTGACCGTGCCCCGCCCGAACGGGTGCAGCCGCAGGGCGGCGGCTAGCTGGGTCAGCGGGATCAGGTTGGTCACGATGATCGCGGCCGCCCACCCGATGGCCGCTCCGGTGATCCCGTACCGCGGGATGAGCAGCAGATCGAGGCCCACGTTCAGCAGCACGGCCAGCAGGCCGTTGGCCAGGCTCCAGCTGCTCCGGCCAGCGGTGATCAGGACCATGTCCACCTGGCCGCAGGCCGTGGCCAGCAGCATGGTCAGGCCGAGTATCACCATCACCGGATGGCCGGCCCGGTAGGAATGCCCGAAGATGGCCAGGATCTCCGGGCCGTAGATCACCGCCAGCAGATAGAGCGGCCAGGTCAGCACGATGAGCCACGCCGTGGTGACCCGGTACATGTCAGTGGCGCCGCGCCGGTCGTCCACCGCGAACAGCTCGGCCAGCCGCGGCTGAGCCGCCTGGCTGATGGCGGAGTTGGCGAACTGGCCCGCGACGAGGAAGCGGGTCGCGGCGGTATAGATGGCCGCCGCTACCGGCCCGCGCATGATGGCGACGAGCACGATATCGATCCGCTGGATGGTGATCTGGGCCAGGTTGGCCAGCGCCCGCGGGCCGGTGAACCGCCAGAAACCGCCCGGGCTGGCCCGGCCAAACCCGGTCCCGGCGCTGACCGGGGCCGCGGCCGCGGTGGTGCCGCCCGGCCCGGTCCGCTGGGCCCGCCGGATGTGGCGCAGCCAGTACCAGGCAGCCACCGCGGCCGGTCCATAGGGGAGCGCCCATAGCGGCGCGAGCAGGGCCGCGCTGCCCGCCCAGACGGCGATGAGCATCCCGACGAGCTGGCCTCCCGACCGGCCGATCTTGTCCACGATCACGGTCGGCCGCATGTCCCGGTAGCCGCGGCTGGCGCCGAGCAGCGTGTCGGCCAGCGCGGCGAACGGCAGCGCCACCGCCAGTGCCCGCAATCCGCCCGCCACCATGCCCGGCGTGGCGCCCGGCTGGCCCAGGTGCCCGGTGAGCAGGATCCGGCCCAGCGGCCCGGCCAGCAGGAGAAGGCCGGCCGTAGCCACCAGCGAGACCGCCACCACCGGCAGCACCGCGGCCCGCAGGATGGCTGGCACCCGTTCCGGATGGCCCAGCCGGCGCAGCCGCGCGATGAAGTTGACCAGCCCCACCCACGCGCCCAGCCCGGCGACCGACTCGACGATGAGGAAGAGCGAGATCGCGGCGAAGAACGCGCCCGCCACCGGCTTGCTGAACTGGCGGGTGACGACCACGGTGCAGGCCAGGGTGGTGAGCGCGGCCACCAGGGCCCCGATGAGGTTCAGCGCACCGCCCCGGGCCACCTCGTCCAGCCGCGGTTCCGGGAGCCGGGCGGGGAGCGGCGCCGTCCTTGCGCGCGGCGACCGGGCCGCCGTCATGCGTCCATCTCGCGAGCCTGAGCGTTGCGCCACAGCAGGGCGTAGCCGAGCATGAGGAAACCGAGCGGGGCGCCGGTGGCGGTGTAGGAGAACATGAAGATGAACATCAGGAGCAGGACCAGTACGCCGGCTAGCCCGTACGGGGACCGGTCCCGCCAGTAGCGCACTACCCCGACGGCGAAGAAGCCGAGGTAGAGCGCGGCCCCGGCGAACCCGTTGCAGATGAGCAGCAGCCATAGCTGCCCGTTGCCGCCGATGGTGCCATTGCCGCAGCTGGGGCACTTGGCCGAGCGGCCGACCGTGACCGACTGCACGCTGCCCTGCTGGTGCCGGGTGTCACCGAAGCCGATCACCGGGGATGCGGCCGCGTCCGTCACCGAGGTCACCGCGAGCGAGCCGCGGCGCGCGTCGCTGGCCCCGTTGGCCAGCCGCTGGCTGATCATGCCCTGCAGCGGGGTGGCCGCGATGATCAGGCCGGCGATGACCAGCGTGGTGATCAGCGCGCCGAGCACGGCCAGCCGGCCCTGGGCGGCCAGGCGGAAGGCGAGGTACCCGAGCGTAAAGATCAGGCCGATCCATAGCCCGCGGTCCAGCGAGTAGATGATGGGCACGACCGAGAGCACCAGCGCTGCGGCGGCGATAGGCCGCTGCCTGCGGGTCCCGTCACACCACCAGCGCACGACGAGCCAGGGCAGCAGCAGGGCCAGGCAGTTCCCCCAGATGTTGGTGTAAGCGAACGGGGCGTCGGGCCGGCCCGCCGCGCCCAGGGCGCTCTGCAGCTGGGACAGCGCGGGATGCAGTTGCGCCTGCAGCACCTGGTTGTTGGCCTGCAGCCGGTGTGGCACGAGCGCGGCCAGCGGGGCGGTGAAGTGCAGGTGAGGGGCGAACACCCCGAGCAGCCCACCGGCCACGGTGTACAGCCCGGCCAGGCCGAGCAGCCAGGCCAGCCGGGCGCGCGGCAGTTCGCGTTCGGTGAGGTTGCCGACGAACAGCAGCAGGGCGGTGTCGCCGAGGTAGCCGAGGTTGCGGATCGCGTAGGAGATGACCCGGTTGGACACCGGGCTGGCCAGCGTGCCCGGTGCGGTCGCCGACAGCGTGGCCAGCCCGGCCAGGGCGACCAGGAGGAACAGCAGCCACCACCCGAAACCCGGCGGCAGGCGGAGCTTACGGTTCCCGGCGGCACTCCACGCGTACAGCCGGGCCGCCATGGGCACGGCCAGGATCAGGAAGATGTAGTCACCCAGGCCCAGTGCCCACCACAGCGGGTAACCGGCCAGCAGGATCGTCACCGGCCACGCCGGGTGGCGGGCCAGCCAGTGCCGTCCGGAGCGGGGCCGCCCGGTCAGCCCGGTCCGCGGCGCGCTCGCTGCGCCGCCGGCGACCGCGGTGGGCCGGGCGTCCGGGGCCGCCGCCGGCACCGCGCTTCGCATCGATGTCGCCCCGTCCCCATCCGGCATCGATCAGTTCCCGCGGTGCCCGTCCACCACCCCAGCGCCCATCGGGGCGCGGGCCAGCGCGGGCTGGGCCGGGGCGGCCAGCGCGATTTCCGGCTGGCCGGCGTCCGGGCGGCGCCGTCGCCCGGGCCGGGGCAGGGCGACCAGGCCGAGTACCGAAACGCCGAGCCGGGTGATGCGCTGAGTGGCTTTCTCGATGTCCGGGCGCCGGGTGGTGGAGGTCTCGACCGCCAGCAGGGCGGCGCTGCAGTACTCGGCCAGCGCGAGGCTGTCCGGTCCGGCCGGTCCGGCGGGCGCCTGGACGATGGTGCAATCGGCATGTCGCCGGCACAGTTCGGCCAGGGCCCGGGCGTGCGCGCGCGGCAGGTCATGCAGGTCTTCGGACAGCAGCAGGACCCGCAGGCCAGGGAACCCGGCCGGCTCGAGGAAGACATCGGCTACGGACAGCTGGCCGGCCGCCAGCTCGGCTGCGGTGCTGGGGCCAAAGTGCCGCGCCTTGGGCACGCCCAGCAGCGGGCTCTGCCCGGCCGGACCGACCAGGAAAACCGTGGCGTGGGTCCGGGCCAGCGCGGTAGCCAGGTTGGCGGCCGTCACGGCGGCGGCGGGGCCGGGCGAAGCCCCCGCGACCAGCACGAGCGGGTGGTCCTCGGCCAGGGCCGCGGTCACCCACCGGCCCAGGTCGCTGAAGTCCTGCCCGGCCCGGGACCCCGGCGCGGCCAGCCGCCCTCGGGCCAGATCCTTGCCCGACAGCGTCAGCAGGACCGGCAGGCCGGCCTGAGCTAGCTGGCCAGAGCTGGTTACCCGGGTGTCCCGCTTGTCCCAGGCGAACGCGATGACCAGGCCGATGAGCAGGCCGGCCACCAGGCCACCGGGCAAGATGATCTCCTTCTTGGGGTTGCTCGGGGTGGCCGGTGCCGTGGCCTGGCTGATGATCGACCCGCCGGACGAGGCGGCCCGCTGGGCGGACAGGGCGGCGGCCTGATTGGCCAGCGCTCTGCGCTGGCTGGCGGTGGTCTGCAGCTGAGCCTGGATGCTGGCCCACCGTGGCCCGCCGGCCGGCAGCACCTGGCTGCGCAGGCTGAGCTGTGCCGTTCTCCTGTCCAGCGCGGTCAGCTGCTGCTGGATGCTGCGCTGTTCGGCGTCGCTGGTGCGCGCGGCGGTGGCGCTCCGGTTGCTCAGGTAGGCGGCGGCGAACGCGTTGGCACAGGCCGCGGACTGCCCGGCGGTCCGGGCGCGGCAGCTGATCTGGAGCACCGAGGAGTTCGCGGGCACCGCCACGGACACGTTCCGCACCAGGACGGCGGGGGAGACAGCCGACTGCAGATTACGCGCGGCCAGTGCCGCCACCGTAGCGGACTGGACGATCTGCACCTCGGTGTCGAGATTGACCGCGCCGCTGGTCCGGCCGCCCGCCACCGCGGCGCTGCCCTGGCCCGGCGTGGTTGCCCCGACCGGGGTGACGTTGACGGTGGCGGTCGCGGTGTAGGCCCTGGGTGACCTCACGAGGTACGCCCCAGCCGCCAGGACACCCGCGCAGGCCAGCACGAGCACGACCCACCAGCGGCGCCGCAGGACGCTCAGGTAGCCGGCGAACTCGGCCGGACCAGCGTCCGGTACGCCATTCATGATCAGCCATCCTCCCTGGGGCCCCGGTGGGTGTGCGGTAATGCCAGCAGGCCGGATCCAGCGCTGACGGCCGGCCAACTTCAGGCGAACGCATGGTGAACAAGCACAGCACCGTACGGAATATTAGCAATGGTGTCTACGGCAGTTTTGGCCGGGGGCGGGCCAATCTTGGTTCGGCGAGATGCGCATTGCCGTGACCTGCCGCGACCGTTGTGCTGATCCTTTCGGGCGGGCATCCCTCGTGCTACGGAATGGCCCCGGTGATCAGTTTGAGAGCCTAGATCACTCGCTGTGAAACTTTCATGCGCTGTGATTTTTGGGACTGAAGTTCCTAGATCAGCCTGCTGATACGCTGGAGGTGCGCATCTGGCCGCTGGCTGGGTGCTGGTTCTGAGCCAGCCTCAGCCGCCCTGGGGACATCCCTAAGATTTTCTTGGCCATTAGCTATGAATTTGATCGGGATAATTTAAATAGGCGCTGACATCGGCGCTTTCCCGGGCTGTCCATGTTCTCCTCTCCGGGAGCCAGCCGCCGCTGGGGAAGTCTCGGTAAAAATGGACCGCCGCCGCCTCTTCAGCCAATCCC
>DATCUG010000167.1:0-8995 GCA_036567525.1 Streptosporangiaceae bacterium
GCACCGGAAGTTCCGCCGGGACCTAGGTTCCGCCGGGACCTGGTTCCGGTGGAACCAGGCAAGGGGGCCGTCCCGGCGAAACCGGCCGCGGCGAAACTGGCTGGCCGGTTACTCCTGGCGGAACTCGTCGATCGTCTCGACCGGGGTCAGCCCCAGCTCATCGGCTTCCGCCTTGCTGATCTGGCGGCCGGGATACACGGCGGGATCCACGCCCATCGCCGGCACCTCCTCGATCTGCTCGGTGGTCACCACGGCGCCCGGCACGGCTGACCGCCGCCCACGCCCGCCTGCGACTCGCCCGGGGATCACCATCCGGCGGCGCAGCCAGCCGTAGCCGCGCCGGGGCACGAACATCCCGGCCAGCCCGATGACGATCAGCACCCAGCCAGCGGCCTGCACGTTCAGGCCGGTCGGATGGGCGGTGACGGCAAAAGCGAGAATGGCCCCAATAGCCACGAGCCCCAGACCAGCGCCGGTCTTCATGACTGTCTCCTTGTCTGCGTCCGCCCCGGGCAGTACCCGGCACAACCCCAACGATGCCCGCCACGGCCGAGATAAACATGCGCCGTTCGGCCAGCCCAAAAGACCGGGCCCAACGCGGCATGTCCGGCCCGGCGCTGGCGTTATGCAGAAAAAGAGCTGTTAAGAGGTGAGGCAAAATGTGGCGGCGTAAGCGCCAGGCAGCGGGCCGGGGTGGGCCCCGGGTGATCGTGGTCGGGGCCGGCTTCGCCGGGCTGGCCGTGACCGGGAAGCTGGCCCGGGGCGGTGCCGACGTGCTGCTGATCGACCGGAACGTGTACGCCACGTTCCAGCCGCTGCTGTATCAGGTGGCCACCGGCGGGCTGAACGAGGGCGACGTGTCGTACCCGGCCCGCGCGTTCACCCGGCGGCACGGCGCCCGGTTCCGGCTGGGCGAGCTGGCCGGGGTGGACCCAGCGGCCCGCCGGGTCACGCTGGCCGACGGCGCGCAGTTCGGGTACGACTACCTGGTGCTGGCCACCGGGGTGTCGGCCGCTTACTACGGCGTGCCCGGCGCGGCCGAGCACAGTCTCGGCCTGTACACCCGGCGGGACAGCGCCGAGCTGCGCAACCACATCATGGCCCGGCTGGAGCGGCTGGACATGGCCGGCCCGGGCGCCGAGGTGAACTTCACCGTGGTCGGCGGCGGTGCGACCGGGGTGGAACTGGCCGGCGCGCTGGCCGAGCTGCGCAGCACCGCGCTGGACGCCGCGTTCCCCGAGGTGGACCTGGCCGCGGTGCACATCCGGCTGGTCGAGCAGGCACCCGAACTGCTGCTGCCGTTCCATCCCCGGCTGCGTGACTACGCCCGCCGGCAGCTAGCCGCCCGGGGCGTCGAGGTGCTGACCGGCACCGCCATCCAGGAGGTGCGCAGCGACCGGGTGATCCTGGCCGGCGGCACCGAGCTGCCCAGCGACGTGACGGTGTGGGCGGCCGGGGTCAGCGGGCCCGCCGAGCTGGCCGGCTGGGGCCTGCCGCAGGGCCGCGGCGGCCGCATCCTGGTCGGCCCGGACCTGCGGGTGGCCGGCCAGGACCGCATCTTCGCGCTCGGTGACGTCGCGCTGATCGAGGGCCAGCCGCTGCCGCAGCTGGCCCAGCCCGCCCTGCAGACCGGGCGGCACGCGGCCGCGCAGATCCAGCGGCTGGCCGCCGGGCAGCCGGCCGTCCCGTTCCAGTACCACGACAAGGGGATCATGGCCACGATCGGGCGGCGGTCCGCCGTGGTCGAGCTGCCGCACCGGATCCGGGTCCGCGGCACGCTGGCCTGGCTGGCCTGGCTCGCGCTGCACCTGGTCACCCTGCTCGGCCACCGGAACCGGATGTCAGCGCTGCTCAACCTGTCCTGGCGCTACCTGGCCTGGGGTCACGGCGGCGGGGTGATCGTGGGGGATGATCCGCTGCCGCTGCCGGAGGGGCTGCTTACTATGAACCATGTCCCGAGCCAGTGAGACCATCCCAGCCGGGGCGTGGCCGGCCGAGGAGGTGCGTTCGGAACGCCTGGTGCTGCGCCGGGTGCACGAAGACGACGCCGACGGCATAGCCACCGCGGTGGCGGCCAGCCTGGACTACCTGCGGCCATGGATGCCGTGGGCCACGCTGGACGCGGCCGAGCCGCGCACCCAGCGGATCCGGGTGGCTGAGGCGGACGAGTTGTGGGAGGCGGGCACCGACTTCATCTACTCGGTGCTGCTCCGGCCCGAGCTGACCGTGATCGGCGAGATCGGGCTGCACCGGCGGACCGGGGATGAGCGGGCCGGGGATAAGCGGGCCGGGGATAAGCGGGCCGGGGACGGCGGCATGGAGATCGGCTACTGGATCGACACCCGGTACGCCGGGCGCGGCCTGGGCACTGAGGCGGCCGGGCTGCTGACCGACCTGGCCCTGGCCCTGCCCGGCATCACCCGCACCGAGATCCACTGCGACGTGGCCAACCAGGCCAGCGCGGCCATCCCGCGCAAGCTCGGCTACCAGCTGGACCGGGTGGAGCAGCAGCCGCCGGAGGCGCCCGGCGAGCAGGGCCACCGGATGGTCTGGGTGCTGCGGGGGGCCGGATGAGCGGCGACGCCGCGAGCGCGGCGCGGCCGGGGCAGGGCGGGGCGGCCGGCGGCGGGTGGAGCTGGGTGGCCTGGCACCAGGAGTACGACGTGCCCGGTTCCGGGCTGGCGCAGCGGCTGGCCGTGGTGCAGGCGCAGATCGGGGCCGCGCTGGACCAGGCCCGGCCCGGGCCGCTGCGCGCGATCAGCATGTGCGCGGGCCAGGGCCGGGACCTGATCGGGGTGCTGGCCGGGCATCCGCGTGGCCCGGACGTGACCGCGCGCCTGGTGGAACTGAACCCGGACCTGGCCGCCGATGCGCGCCGGCTGGCCGCGGCGGCCGGCCTGACCCAGGTCGAGGTGGTCACCGGCGACGCCGCCGAGCCGGCTGCCTACGCCGGCCTGGTCCCGGCCGACCTGGTGCTGGCCTGCGGCCTGTTCGGCAACATGCCGGAGGAGGACATCCGGCGGACCATCGGGCGCTGCCCTCAGCTGTGTGCCACTGGTGGCACCGTCATCTGGACCCGCGGCCGCTGGGCGCCGGACCTGGTGCCGCAGGTCTGTGCCTGGTTCGAGGAACAGGGTTTCGAGCGGGTGTGGGTGGCCGACCCGCCGCTCGGGGCCGGCGCGCACCGGTTCGCCGGCCCCCCGCAGCCGCTGGCCGCCGGGCCGCCGATGTTCCGGTTCATGACCGACGCGGAGATCAGGCAGGCCCACGGCCTGCCGCCCCGCTGAGCCGGCCCGCGGCCTGCCGCCCGCCGGCCCCAGCTAGCCAGGGCCGAAGCGACGCTAGTGCCCGAACAGGGGTGCGTGCGTTAGCTGGAAGTTGAGCCGGCACTGCCGCGCCTTGACCACGAGTTCGGTGGCGGGCGTCCGGACGCTGGTCGCGCAGCGCTGCATGGCCGGCCCGCTGGCCCCGATCAGCAGGGTGCCGATCATCGCGGCCAGCGCGGCCGGGAAGAACAGGATGGCCTTGGCCCGGGTGGACAGGTGCGGGATGCGCCGCCGCACCGGGAACGTGCGCCGGGACAGCCAGGCGCCGAACCGGGCCAGCCGGGCCCGCACTTCCTCGATCCGGGGCATGTCCTCGTCCCGGGTGAGCCGGGCGAAAATGGCGAACCAGGAATGGAGCACCGGGTCCGAGGCGATCAGCTTCCGCTCGATACGGTCCAAAGTGCGCTGCTGTCGAGCGGGCAGGCTCACGGCTGATCTCCCCATCCGGGCCGGGCGGTTTCCCTCAGGCTACCGGCCAGTGCCAGTGGCCGGCCGGGCGCCTCGGCAGGTCCGTAATCACTGTGTCAGATGCTTGACAGCCGGCCCGTTTGGGGCTGAGGTGAGTGAGAGAAACTGTGCGAACCCGTGCGAACCTGGTGGGCAGGATGTGCGCTTCTGGTTCAGTCATGCCGTCTCACGCTGCGTGGACCGGGCGGCGGTCCCGACCCTGGTTAAGCCGGGTTCCGCTCATCCTGGCCGTCCCGCTGAATCTGGTCATCGCGCTGGGGTTACCGCAGCAGCCGGCCGGCGCCGCGAGCGCGCCCAGCACGGCCAGCGCGGCCAGCGCGGCCGGCGCACCGAGCACGGCCAGCGCGGCTAGCCGCTCGTCGGGCAGTGACTCGTCCTGCCCGCCCGCCACCCCCGCCGCGGCCGGCTCGTCCACCGGGTCGGCCCCGCAGGCGGTGCGCGCGATCCGCGGCGACGGCTCGGCCACCGTGGTCTGGTGCCCGCCGGCCAGCGGCGCGGGGTCGGTGGTGAGCTACACGGTGACCTCGTCCGGTGGCCAGTCGGTCACCGCCAAGGTGCCCGACGACTGGGCCATCGTCGGCGGCCTGGCCAACGGCACCTCCTATACGTTCACCGTCACGGCCAACACGGCCGCAGCGGGCACGTCCGGCCCCGCGTCGCCCGCCACCGCGCCAGTCACCCCGGCCCAGCCCACCCCGCCCAGCGGCGTGCTGCATAACGGCCAGCCGCAGCAGGTCACGTACGACGCCAATTCGCTGCTCATCGGCGGCCACCGGGTGTTCATCACGGCCGGCGAGTTCGACCCGTGGCGCACCCCGTCGCCCTCGCTGTGGCTGGACGACCTGCAGAAGATGAAGGCCGACGGGTACAACGCGGTCACCGTCTACTTCGACTGGGACTACACCTCACCGTCGCCGGGCGTGTACGACTTCGGCGGCGTCCGGGACATGAACCTGTTCCTGAACATGGCCCAGGAAGCTGGCCTGTACGTGATCGCCCGGCCCGGCCCGTACATCAACGCGGAGACCGACGGTGGCGGCATCCCGTCCTGGGTGCTCAACGCGCCGAACGGCTACCGCACCGACAGCCAGCCCTACCTGTCCGCCGCCGAGCAGTGGTTCGCCCAGATCGACGCGATCATCGCGCCGCACCAGATCAGCCAGGGCGGCGACGTGATCCTGTACCAGATCGAGAACGAGTACACCGGCCGGTCCAGCGGGGACCTGCAGTACCTGGCCGACCTGGAACAGCAGGCCAAGGCGGACGGCATCACGGTGCCGTTCACGTTCAATCAGTGCTGTGGCGGGCCGTTCTACACCTCGGGCACCGGCGCGGTGAACATCAGCGGGCCGGACAACTACCCGCTCGGCTTCAACTGCGCCAACCCGAACGGCTTCGGCCAGCCCTACGGGTATCCCACGCAAAACGGCGAGCCGCTGTACCTGCCCGAGTTCCAGGGCGGCTCGTTCGACGGCTGGGGCGGCGCCGGCTACGACAACTGCTACAACCTGACCGGGCCCAATTTCGAGAACGTCTATTACAAGAACAACATCGCCCAGGGCGTCACCATGCAGAGCAACTACATGGGCGTGGGCGGCACGAACTGGGGCTGGCTGCCCGCCCCGTTCGTCTACACCTCGTATGACTACGGCGCGGCCATCCGGGAGACCGGTGAGATCGGCACCCCGGCCAATCCCAACTCGATCGTGGGCTCCAAGTTCGGCGAGAACAAACTGATCAATGACGTTGAGACGTCGGTCGCGCCGCTGACCAAAACCCAGCCGGTGGCGGCGCCGGCCGCCGACAACCCGGCGGTCACCACGCTGGCCCGGGCCAACCCGGATGACGGCACCCAGTTCGTCTACGTCCGGCAGGCCGATGCCACCTCCACCAAGACGGTCAGCACCCACCTGGCGCTCAACGCCGACCAGGCCGCGGGCTACACCCACGACGACGCCGACTCGGCGCTCACCTATACCGGCAGCTGGACGCACGCCAACGCGAGCAACGCCAACTACACCGCGGGCGACTACGACAGCACCGAGTCGTGGAGCACCCAGGCCGGCGCGACCATGTCGGTCACGTTCACCGGCACCGCGGTGCAGTGGATCGGCCCGAAGAACAACAACGGTGGCATAGCCGGCGTGGCCATCGACGGCACCCAGGTGGCCACCGTGGACACCTACGCCACCGGCAAGGAGTTCCAGCAGGTCCTGTTCAGCAAGACCGGGCTGGCCGCGGGCAGCCACACGCTGACCATCACGGTCACCGGGAACAAGAACCCAGCGTCCTCGGCCGACACCGTGGTGGTCGACGCGATCAACGTGCCGACCGCCGCCCAGCAGGCCGACTACTACCCGACCGTGCCGCAGGCCGGCACGCTCACCCTGGCCGGGCGGGACGCCCGGCTGCTGCTGGCCAACTACGCGTTCGGCGGCGGCCAGCACCTGGTCTACTCCACGTCCGAGCTGATGACCCAGGGCGACATCGGCGGGCAGGCCACCGCGGTGCTGTACGGCCCGGACGGGACCGACGGCGAGACCGTGCTGCGCTACACCAGCCAGCCCACGGTCAGCGTGCTGTCCGGCTCGGTGCGGAGCACCTGGGACGCCGCCCGCGGCGACCTTCGGCTGGACTACACCCACCACGGCCTGGCCGAGGTGCGGATCAGCGGCGGCGGCGCGCCGCCGCTGCGGCTGCTGATCGCGTCCACCGACGTGGCCGAGGAGCTGTGGCCGGCGTCCAGCCCAGCCGGCGGCGTGCTGGTCCAGGGCGGCTACCTGGTGCGCACGGCCACGGTCCGCGGCGCTGACCTGGCGCTGACCGGCGACACGTCGCAGTCAGGGCCGCTCACCGTGTGGGCGCCCGCCGGAGTCCGCTCGGTGACCTGGAACGGCCGCCCGGTCGCGGTCAGCACCAGCCAGGACGGCGCGCTGACCGGCACGGTCCCCGGGCCCGCACCGGTGCACCTGCCCACCCTGACCGGCTGGAAGTTCAGCACCGAGACCCCCGAGGCCCAGCCCGGCTACGACGACAGCTCGTGGACGCTGGCCGACCATCCCGTGTCGAACACCTCATCGCCGTCCACCCCGGTGCTGTACGCGTCCGACTACGGCTACCAGCACGGCTTCACCTGGTACCGCGGGCACTTCACCGCCACCGGCCACGAGACCGGCATCAAGCTGACCGCGGACGGCATCTCGCCGACCGGCGCGTACTCGGCCTGGCTGAACGGCGCGTTCCTCGGCTCGGCCAGCGCGGCCGGGGCCAGCGCCCAGACGTTCACGTTCCCGGCCGGCGCGCTGCGCACCGGCCAGGACAACGTCATCGCGGTACTGGCCGAGAACACCGGCAACCCGGAGGGCCCGACCGGCGAGAAGACCGGCCTGTACAGCGCCACCCTCGTGGGGTCGTCCGCGCCCGTCACCTGGCGGCTGATGGGCACCCCGGGCGGCATCCGGCTGCAGGACCCGGTGCGCGGCATCATGAACGAGGCCGGCCTGTACGGCAGCAACCACGGCTGGGACCTGCCCGGCTACCCGGACGGCAGCTGGCAGCCGGTGTCGCTGCCCGATTCGTGGGCGTCCCGCGGCGTGCCGCCCGGCATCGGCTGGTACCGGACCAGCTTCGCGCTGAACCTGCCCCGCGGCAGCTACGTCCCGGTCGACGTGCAGATCGGCGGCCCCGGCCCGGGCGCCGGCGCGGCTGCTTACCGGGCGTTTATCTACGTCAACGGCTGGCTGATCGGCCGGTACGTGAACAACGCCGGCCCGCAGCACCAGTTCTATGTGCCGGCCGGCCTGCTCAACGACCAGGGCGGCAACACGCTGGCCATCGCGGTGTGGGGGCTGGACGCCACCGGTGGCGGGCTGGACCGGGTCAGCCTCGTCGCGGCCGGGAACCAGGCGGGCGGCGTGCCGGTCCGCCCGGTGCTGTCCCCGGGCTACTCGGCCGCCGTGTACGGCGGGCCGGCCAGCCCGCAGCCCACGCTGGCCGCGATTCCGTCCTCGGCCCTGGCCGAGGGCACGTTCACGGTCAAGGCCACGCTGCGCAACCCGACGCGGTCACCGCTGCGCAACGCCTCCATTTTGCTGAACGCTCCTGCCGGGTGGACGGTCTCGCCCACCAGCCCGGCTGCCCTAGGCACGGTAGCCCCAGGCGCGGCCGCGTCGGCCACCTTCAAGGTCACCGCGCCGTCCTCGGGGCTGAGCCCGGGCCTGGTCGGCTTGCTGGCCAAGGTCACGTTCAGCGGAGCCGGCCCGGGTGGCGGCACCCAGACGTTGCTGAACAGCGCGGACGTCAGCGTCCCGGCGCCGAGCCTGGCGTCGACTTTTGACAACACTGGTATCACCGACAACTCCAACACCAACCCGTCGGCCAACTTTGAGGGCTTCGACGGGGGCGGCACCACGTTCTCGGCCCAAGGCCTGGCCGCCGACAACCTGACCCCGGGCGCGTCGGTCACCGCGGACGGCCTGACGTTCACCTGGCCCAGCCAGCCGGCCGCCCAGCCGGACAACACGATGGCGGAAGGCCAGACGATCGCGCTGTCCGGCTCGGGCAGCAAACTCGGCTTCCTGGCCGCGGCCAACAACTCGCCCGAATCGGGCACCGGCACGATCTACTACACCGACGGCAGCACCCAGACGTTCACCCTCGACGTGGGCAACTTCTGGTACCCCTCCGGGCAGAACGGCAACCCGTCCAACACCCAGGTGGCCGGCGTGAACTATGCCAACTACCCGACCGGCTCCTCCGGCCACGAGGTGTACGTGTTCGAGCAGTCGGTCAGCCTGCAGCCAGGCAAGACGGTCGCGGCGGTGACGCTGCCCTCGCTGGGCGACGTGGCCGGCTACAACCCGGCCCTGCACATCTTCGCCATGACGGTCGGCTGAAGTATCCAGCCGCACACCTTTTTCCCGGCCAATTTATCCGGCTGGGACAAATGTGCCGGGCCCGGCCAACATTAAGCTAGATGTCGCCGTCACGTCATACTCCTGCCATTGTGCTGACCAATGCTGTACGCGGAACCCCCGCTGCCAAAAGGAGCTTTAATGCCCACGTCCAGGACGCCATTCCGGCCGCGCGCGTGGCTCGCCGCGGCGGGCGCGCTGGCCCTGCTCGCCCTCGGAGCCGGGGCCGGGGCTGGGGCCGCCCCGGCCGCAGCCCAGTCCAGCGGGATCGACTCGGCGTCGCTGGCC
>DATCUG010000168.1:0-2523 GCA_036567525.1 Streptosporangiaceae bacterium
CCTCGCCCATCCCGCCGGCCGCGATCAGTGAATCCAGCCGGTAACGGCTGGTCAGTTCCGTGATCGGCCCCATGGCGCGGGCACTACCCGCCAGCGGCCCGGTCATCCGGCTATGACCGTAACCGCCTGGCCGCCGCGGTGCGCATTAGACTCATGGCGTGCTGACCTGGGGGGCCGTCGGCTTATGAAACCGGTCGATCCGCGGCTGCTCCACTACGCCGCGGCCGCCCGGGGATACCTGGTCCTCGCCGTCGCGACGGGCCTGGTCAGCACCGGTCTGATCCTGGCCCAGGCCGGGCTGCTGGCGCACGCCCTGGCCAGCGCGGCGCTGGGCACCGGCGCCTGGGCGCTGGCCGGGACGCTGGGCGTGCTGCTGGCCGTGCTGGCCGCCCGCGCGCTGGCCACGTACGGCGGGGAGTTCGCCGCGCTGCGCGCCGCCGCGGCGGTCAAGTCTCAGCTGCGCCGCCAGCTGACCGCGCATCTGGTCCGGCTCGGCCCGGCCTGGCTCGGCGGCCAGTCGGCCGGCGAGCTGGCCGCGCTGTCCAGCAAGGGCCTGGACGCGCTCGACCCGTACTTCGCCCGGTTCCTGCCGCAGCTCGTGCTGGCTGTCGCGGTGCCGGTCGCGGTGCTGATCCGGGTGGCCCTGGCCGACTGGATCTCGGCGCTGGTCATCGCGGTGACGCTGCCGCTCATCCCGGTGTTCGCGGTGCTGGTCGGGCTGCACACCCGGGCCCGCACGCAGCGCCAGTGGCAGCTGCTGGCCCGCCTCGGCGGCCACTTCCTGGACGTGGTGCAGGGCCTGCCCACGCTCAAGCTGTTCGGCCGGGACCAGGCCCAGGCGGACGTGATCCGCGAGGTCACCGATGCGCACCGGTCCGCGACCATGGCCACGCTGCGCATCGCGTTCTTGTCCGCGCTGGTGCTCGAGCTGTCCGCCGCGCTGGCCACCGCGCTGGTCGCGGTGGAGATCGGCCTCCGGCTGCTGGCCGGCCACGTCAGCTACCAGACCGCGCTGCTGGTCCTGCTGCTCACCCCCGAGGCATACCTGCCGCTGCGCGCGGTAGGCGCCCAGTTCCACGCCAGCATGGAAGGCGTCACCGCAGCCGCGCGCGTCTGCGACATCCTAGACAAACCGCTCCCAGCCAGGCTGAGCTCCGTAGCACCTGTGCCGCCCGACCTCCGGCACCAGACCATCCAGCTGAACGCCGTAACCCTGGCTTATGCGTCCCGCCCGCGCCCCGCCGTCGATCACGTGTCCTGTTCCATCAGGCCGGGTGAGCGAGTCGTCCTGACCGGACCGAGCGGTGCGGGGAAGAGTTCGCTGCTGGCTCTGCTGCTGCGCTTCGTGGCGCCGACCGAAGGGCGTATTACCGTCGGCCCGGACGCGGTGGACATCGCCGGCCTGGACCTGGCCGCGTGGCGGCGGCAGATCGCCTGGGTGCCGCAGCGCCCGCATCTGTTCGAGGGGACCGTGGCCAGCAACATCGCGCTCGGCCAGCCGGACGCCACCGCGGCGGATATCGCCCGGGCCGCCGCCGCGGCCGGGGCCGCCGAGTTCATCGAGGCGCTGCCCGGGGGCTACGCCGCGCCGCTGGGCGAGCGGGGCAGCCGGCTGTCCGCGGGGCAGCGGCAGCGGATCGCGCTGGCCCGGGCGTTCCTCCGGGACGCCCCGCTGCTGCTGCTGGACGAGCCGGTCGCGCACCTGGACCCGATCACCGCCCGGCAGATCATGGACACGGTCGACCAGCTGATGTCGGGCCGGACCGTGCTACTGGTCAGCCACCGCCTGGGCTGGCCGGCCGCTGACCTGGCCGCCGCGGGCGGCCGCGAGCTCCGGCTCGACCAGGGCCGCCTGGTGCTGGCGTCGGGCTGTCTCGGCGCCGTGCCCGAGCCCGGTGGTGGACGGACCGGTGCCCTGGTGGTCACGCCGTGACCGCCGCCCCGGCCGCGCGGCCGCCGGTCAGCCCGCCCACTCTCCGGGTTAGCCGCGCCACCCATCCACTGGGGCGGCTGCTCCGGCTGGCCCGGCCGCTGCGTGGTCAGCTGGTGCTGGCCGTGCTGGCCGGCGCCGTGTCCACCGGCTGCGCCGTCGCGTTGCTCGGCACGTCCGGTTTCCTGCTCGCCCGGGCCTCGCTGCACCCCAACATCGTGGCCATCTCGGTCGCGGTGGTGGCGGTCCGCGGGCTGTCGGTCGGCCGCGGGGTGTTCCGCTACGTGGAGCGGCTGGCCTCGCACGACGCCGCGTTCCGGGTGCTGGCCGACGTCCGGGTCCGGGTCTACCGGCAGTTGGCCCGGCTGGCCCCGGCCGGGCTGCGCGATTTCCGGTCCGGGGACCTGCTGGCCCGGCTGGTGTCAGACGTGGATGCGACCCAGGACCTGTTCATCCGCGGGCTGGCCCCGCCGCTGACCGCGCTCCTGGTCGGGGCGGGCGCGGCCGGGGCGGTGCTGTTGATCCTGGCCCCGGCCGGGCTGGTGCTGGCGGGCGGGTTGCTGCTGGCCGGCCTGGCCGTGCCCGGGCTGGCC
>DATCUG010000169.1:0-6039 GCA_036567525.1 Streptosporangiaceae bacterium
GGACCCGGCGGCGCCGCCGGATGCCCAGCCGGTGGCTCCACCCGCCGGCCCAGTGGTCCCGGACGCAGTGGTCCCGGACGCAGTGATCCAGGACGCAGCCGCCCCCGGCCCAGTGGTCCCCGGCCCAGTGGTCCCCGATGCCGCGCCGCCGGACGGCACGGCCCCCGGCCCGGCGGCCCACGCCGCCCCGGGCCAGCCGGCCGGTCCCGCGCCCAGCACCCGCGACTGGGTGCAGCACGCCGCGGCCCGGCTGCGCGACGCCGACCTGCTGCGCGATGCCGGGCTGCTGCGCGATGACGGCCTGCCGCGCGATGCTGGCCGGCCGCCGGCCGGGGGATCGGTGCCACCCGCCCAGGAGTGGCCGGCCGCGTCAGCCGCCGACGTCCTCGACTCCGTTGATGACCGGGCTGATCAGGACGACCTCATCCGGCGGCCGCCGGCGCCGCGGCGCAGCGGGCCTGCCCCCGGGTGGAACCCCGACTCCGAGGAAGACTGGCTGCGCGTGCTGCGCGGGCTGCGCTCCTCGGAGGACAGCTAGCCGGCGCCGGGGCCGGGGCCCCACAGCAGCCGCCGCCAGAACCGCCGGGTGCCGATCAGCCGCAGCCGGGTCCGCAGCGGCAGGCGGGGCATCGGACGGTGGATGCACAGGCCGCTGTCCCCGGGCAGCAGGCAGTCCCCGGAGCACGCGCCAGCGCAGTGGCGGCAGTGCCGGCCGGCCGGCATTCGCGCAACCCGCTAGCCGGAGCGGCCGTAGTCGTCCTCGAGCCGGACGATGTCGTCCTCGCCGAAGTAGTCCCCATGCTGGACTTCGACGAACACGAGCGGCTTGGTGCCGGTGTTGTGTATCCGGTGTGCCACGCCCAGCCCGACGTCGACGGTGCTGCCCCGGTTCACCGGCACATCCACCCCGTCCAGGGTGACCGTGCCGGTACCGGTGACCACGAACCAGTGCTCCGCGCGGCGGGCGTGCTTCTGGTAGCTGAGCCGCTGCCCGGGATGCACCTCGATGGTCTTGACCTTGAAAGAGTCGCCCTCGGTGAGAACCGTGTAGCTGCCCCACGGGCGCTCGGAGTGTTCTGTCACCGGCACATCCTGCCCGATCCGCCGCCGACTGGCACCCCCAGCCGGTAGCTTGACGTCGAGATAAGCGCATCATAGCGTGGGATATGGAACTTAGCTCGATATCGAGATACCTGTGATCGGGAGGCGGACCCTGATGACCGCGAACAGCTTCGGCAGCCTGGCCACGCTGCGGGTTGGCGGGACCGAGTATGAGATACACCGGCTGGACGCGGTGCCCGGGTCGGCCAGCCTTCCGTTCAGCCTGAAGATCCTGCTGGAGAACCTGCTGCGCACTGAGGACGGGCGCAACGTCAGCGCGGAGCACGTCACCGCGCTGGCCCAGTGGGACCCGGTGGCCGAGCCGTCCACCGAGATCCAGTTCACCCCGGCCCGGGTGATCCTGCAGGACCTGACCGGGGTACCGGCCGTGGTGGATCTGGCCACCATGCGGGAGGCCATGCGGGACCTGGGCGGCGACCCGGCCAGGATCAATCCACTGGTGCCCGCCGAGCTGGTCATCGACCACTCGGTGGTGGCGGACATCTTCGGCCGGCCGGACGCGTTCGACCGGAACGTGGAGCTGGAGTTCAGCCGCAACCGCGAGCGGTTCCAGTTCCTGCGCTGGGGCCAGGAGGCGTTCCGCCAGTTCAAGGTGGTGCCGCCGGGCACCGGCATCGTGCACCAGGTGAACATCGAGCACCTCGCCCGGGTCGTGATGACCGCCGACGGGCGCGCCTACCCCGACACCTGCGTGGGCACCGACTCGCACACCACGATGCAGAACGGCCTGGGCGTCCTCGGCTGGGGCGTCGGCGGCATCGAGGCCGAGGCGGCCATGCTCGGCCAGCCGATCAGCATGCTGATCCCGCGGGTGGTCGGGTTCCGGCTGACCGGCCAGCTGCCGTCCGGCGCGACCGCCACCGACCTGGTGCTGACCATCACCGAACTGCTCCGCAAGCACGGCGTGGTGGGCAAGTTCGTCGAGTTCCACGGCGACGGGGTGGGCTCGGTCCCGCTGGCCAACCGGGCCACGATCGGCAACATGAGCCCTGAATTCGGCTCCACCTGCGCGATCTTCCCGATCGACGGGCAGACGCTGGACTACCTGCGGCTGACCGGCCGCCCGGACGAGCAGGTGGCCCTGGTCGAGGCGTACGCCAAAGAGCAGGGCCTGTGGCACGACCCGGGCGCTGTGCTGCACTACTCGGAGGAGCTCGAACTCGACCTGGCCAGCGTCGTCCCGTCGCTGGCCGGCCCGAAGCGGCCGCAGGACCGGGTGGCGCTGGCCGACGCCAAGCACGCGTTCCGCGAGGCGCTGGGCAACTACGTGTCCGCGCCCAGCTACGACAACGGGCTGGCCGGCACGTTCCCGGCGTCCGACCCGGTGGCCGAGGAGGAGTTCCCGCGCGCGTCCGCGCCGGCTCAGGTCGTTCTCGACGACGGAACGAAAACCGCCGTGGATCATGGCTCTGTGGTGATCGCGGCCATCACCTCGTGCACGAACACCTCGAACCCGTCGGTCATGGTCGGCGCCGCGCTGCTGGCCAAGAAGGCGGTCGAGGCCGGGCTGTCCCGCAAGCCGTGGGTGAAGACCACGCTGGCACCGGGCTCCAAGGTGGTCATGGACTACTACGAGCGCGCCGGGCTGCTGCCCTACCTGGAGAAGCTGGGCTTCAACCTGGTCGGCTACGGCTGCACCACGTGCATCGGCAATTCCGGGCCGCTGCCCGAGGCGATCAGCGCGGCGGTGGCCGAGAACGACCTGGCCGTGGTGTCGGTGCTGTCCGGCAACCGCAACTTCGAGGGCCGGATCAACCCGGACGTGAAGATGAACTACCTGGCCTCGCCGCCGCTGGTGGTGGCGTACGCGCTGGCCGGCACGATGGACGTCGACATGAACCGCGACCCGCTCGGCTCGCGGGCCGACGGCAGCCCGGTGTACCTGGCCGACATCTGGCCGTCCGCGGCCGAGATCGCGGCGGTGGTGCAGGACGCGGTCGCGGCCGAGATGTTCAGCCGGGACTACGCCGACGTGTTCGAGGGCGATGACCGCTGGCGCGCGCTGGACGTGCCCACCGGGGACACGTTCGCCTGGGGCGCGGATTCCACCTACGTGCGGAAGCCGCCCTACTTCGAGGGCATGCCGGACAAGCCCGCGCCGGTCCGCGACATCCACGGCGCCCGCGCGCTGGCCATGCTGGGCGACTCGGTGACCACCGACCACATCTCGCCGGCCGGCGCGATCAAGACGGACAGCCCGGCCGGCCACTACCTGACCGGGCACGGGGTGGAGCGGAAGGACTTCAACTCCTACGGCTCGCGGCGCGGCAACCACGAGGTGATGATCCGCGGCACGTTCGCCAACATCCGGCTGCGCAACCAGCTCGCCCCGGGCACCGAGGGCGGGGTCACGGTGCATGTGCCGGACGGCGAGCAGATGTCGATCTACGACGCGTCGCGGAAATACCTCGAGGAGGGCACCCCGCTGCTCGTGCTGGGCGGCAAGGAGTACGGGTCCGGCTCGTCCCGGGACTGGGCGGCTAAGGGCACCCTGCTGCTCGGCGTGCGCGCGGTGCTGACCGAGTCGTTCGAGCGGATCCACCGGTCCAACCTGATCGGCATGGGCGTGCTGCCGCTGCAGTACCGGCCGGGGGAGTCGGCGGCCACGCTCGGGCTGACCGGCCGCGAGGTGTTCGAGATCACCGGCATCGAGGAGATGAACAACGGGCCGGTACCCCGCGAGGTGACGGTCCGCGCCGACGGCACCGAGTTCCAGGCCGTGGTCCGCATCGACACCCCCGGCGAGGCCGAGTACTACCGGCACGGCGGGATCATGCAGTACGTGCTGCGCTCGCTGCTCGCCCAGGGCTGAAACCCCTTCCGCTCGCCCACGGCTGAAACCCCTTCCGCGCCGGGTCTGTAATGGTGTAATCATGGGCGCGAAGGGACGGTGACCAAGGAGCCGGGGGAAGGCCGTGGCCGAGCCGAAGATCGTGGTCGAGCACCGGGAACACCTGTGGTACCTGCTGGCCGAGGCTGCGCAGCTAGAGCACATGATCATGTGCCAGTACCTGTACGCGGCGTTCAGCCTGAAACGGGACCCGGCTGAGGGCCTCACCGCGGAGCAGGCCGCCGCGACCGGACGCTGGCGCCAGGTGCTGCGCGGCATCGCCATCGAGGAGATGCTGCACCTGGCGCTGGTGTGCAATCTGATGTCGGCCATCGGTGCGGCGCCCATGATCGGCCGGCCTAACTTCCCGCAGCGGTCGGCCTACTTCCCGCCCAGCGTGCAGCTCGACCTGCTGCCGTTCGGCGCGGACGCGCTGACCCATTTCCTCTACCTGGAACGGCCAGAGGGGATGGAGCGGACGGACGCGGCTGAGTTCGTGCCCATTGCGCCGCCGCACGCACCGGTCCAGCCAGGTGAGATCATGCCCCGGACCCAGGACTTCCTCACCGTGGGCCATCTCTACCGGGCCATTGAGCGAGGGCTGCGCGACCTGGCTGGCCGGCTCGGTGAGCGGGCGCTGTTCGTCGGGCCGCCACGGGCCCAGGCCACGCCGGAGATGTTCCGCTGGCCCGACCTGGTCGCGGTGACCGACCTGGCCACCGCACAGCAGGCCATCGAGACCATCATCGAGCAGGGCGAGGGCGCCCGCGGCGACTGGCAGGCCGCGCACTACGGCCGGTTCCTCGGCATCTGGGACGAGTACTCCCGGCTGGTGCAGGCGGACCCGGCGTTCGAGCCGGCCCGGCCGGTGCTGGCCGCGTTCACCCAGCAGCCGTTCGACCAGACCGCCGCGCAGCCGCTGATCAGTGACCCGGCGACCCGCGAGGTGGCCCGGCTGTTCGCGCTCGGCTACGAGGCGCTGCTCCAGGTGCTGACCCGGTTCTTCACCCATACCGACGAGACCTCCGACCAGCTCGGCCTGCTGATCGAGGTGGCGTTCAGCCTGATGAGCGGGGTGTTGGAGCCGCTGGGGGATGCGCTTACCCGGCTCCCGGCCGGGCCGGAGCATCCCGGCCGCACGGCCGGTCCGGCCTTCGAGATGTTCTACCTGATGGGCAACTTCGTGCCCTGGCAGGACGCGGCCTGGGCGCTGCTCCACGAGCGGGTGGCCGTCCTGGCCACCCGGTGCGCCGCCGCCGGCCAGGAGGGCACGACCGCCGCGATCGGCCACGCCGCCGACTGCGCCGCCGGCATCCAGGCCAAGCTGGCCAGCCAGGTGGCGCCCGAACTGCGGCCGCGTGGCCACATGGCCTCGCCGTAGGCGGGGTCCGGCCAGCCCCGCGGCGGCCGGCGCGGCCGGCTCGTGCTCCATCCGATATGCCCCCGATGGCGGGCGGGGACCGGACAGGTAGCGTGGTCGGGAAATGGCCGATCCTGCCGCCCCAGTCGCTCCGCCCGCATCCGCTGGGCGCCGCCGGGCCCAGCGCACCGCGATGTTCATCCTCGGCGTGGTCGCACTGGCCTTCAACCTGCGCTCCGCCATCACCAGCCTGCCGCCGCTGTTCCCGGAGCTGGCTGACAGCCTGCGCCTGTCCAACGCGGCGCTGGCCGGGCTGGCCGCGCTGCCGGTGCTGGCGTTCGGCGTCTGCTCCGGGGTGGCCGCGCCGCTCAGCCGCCGGTTCGGCGAGGAACGCGTGCTGGGCGCCGCGCTGGTCCTGCTGGCCGCCGGGCTGCTGCTGCGCGGCGGGCTGCCCGGCAGCATGCTGTTCCCGGGCACCGCCATCGCGGCCGCCGCCATCGCGCTGATGAACGTGCTGCTGCCCAGCCTGGCCAAACGGCGCCAGCCCGAGCAGGCCGGGCTGCTGATCGGCATCTACCTGCTCAGCCTGTCGGCCGGCTCGATCGTCGCCTCGCTGATCGCGGTCCCGGTGTACAAGCTGTCCGGCGGCTCGGTGCCGCTGTCGCTGGGCGTGTGGGCCGTCCCGGCGCTGGCCGCGGCGCTGTGCTGGCTGCCGCAGCTGCGGTTC
>DATCUG010000170.1:0-2595 GCA_036567525.1 Streptosporangiaceae bacterium
GCGAACCGAGCCCTGACTCACTGCGGCGCTCATCCGCGCGGCCCCTCTCTTTACTGCCCGCCCCGGCAAGACCTCGGTTCCGACGGTAGGCAGCCGGCGGCCGCCGCGAATCTGTCATGACGACTGGTCGCTAGCTGATCTGCAGCCGGCAGGCACTGGCGTTAAGAAGGATCGTCCGCGAGCAGGCGTGCGAGCTGGTCGCGAGAGCTGACGTCCAGCTTGGGGAACGCCTTGTACAGGTGGTAGCCGACGGTGCGGGGGGAGAGGAACAGCTGGGCGCCGATGTCGCGGTTGGACAGCCCGGTCCCGGCCAGCCGGACCACTTGCAGTTCCTGCGGGGTGAGCCGGGACAGGGCGTTCGCCCGGCGGGCGGGCCGGGCCGGGGCAGCCGCACCCATGGCGGTCAGTTCGGCGGTGGCCCGCCGGGCCCAGGAGCCGGCGCCGAGCTGGCCGAACAGCTCCAGCGCGTCTAGTAGCTGGCTGCGGGCGTCCCGGCGGCGCCGCTCCCGCCGCAGCCACTCCCCGTACACCAGCTGGGTGCGGCCTCGTTCGAACGGCCGCCCGTCGTCGTCGTGCAGCGTCATCGCGGCCAGGTAATGCTGCTCGGCCCCGGCACTGCCGGTCACCAGCGCCTGGCAACGATGGCCGACCGCCTGCGCCCAGGGCTGTGCGGTCAGGTCCGCCCAGGCCTGGAACTGGCGGCTGGCCTGCCGGGCCTGGTCCAGATCCCCGCTGCGGGCGGCCGCCTCGACCAGGTCGGGCTGGAACACGAACTCGGTGCCGGCCTGCCACAGGTCAGGCAGCGACGTGAGCCGCTCGTGGGCCCGGCCGAACCGGCGTTCACCCAGATCCACCAGGGCGAGCTGGGTGGCCTGATAGGACGCGCCGGAAACGGGGGAGCCACCGAGCCGGCGGTGCTCGGCCAGCCAGCTGAGGCAGGTATCCGCGTCGCCGGTGTGCGCGGCCACCAGGGCGAGCATCGTGGCCAGGAACGCTGCCCGCGGTAGCTGGCCCAGGTCGGAGGCTAGGGTCAGCCCTTCCATCGCGCAACCGCGGGCGTCCGGCCACGCGCCGCGGGCCAGGTGCGCGGTGGTCAGGCCCTGCAGTGCGCCAGGCAGCCAGCCCACCATGCCCTGGCGGCGGCAGTCGGCCGCCAGCGCGGCCGAGATCTCCGCCACGGCGTCGTGATCTCCGATCGCGAACGCCAGCGAACTGGCCGATACCCGCTCGTGCGGCGTGGCGGCGGCGGGATCCTGCCGGATCGCCGCCAGGCAGTCGCGGAGCACCGCCGCGCTGGCGCCGGGATCGCCCGCGGCCAGCCGGGCGCGCTGCACAATGGCTTCATCGACCGGCCGCAGCCGGGTTCCGGGCGGCAGCGGCAGCGCGCGCAGCTGGGCGGTCAGCTGCCCGTACAGGCCGGCTGAGCCGTTGGCCCAGGCGGCCCGCAGTGCCTGGCAGAGCAGGCTGGCCGCGCGCTCCGGGTCGCGGCCGGCCACCCGGGACGCAGCACTGGCCAGGGCCGCGATCCGCTCCGTCCGGTCCCCGGTGACCTGGGTGGTGCGCAGGCACGCCAGGTCGGCCAGCAGCGCTGGGTCGCTGGTCAGCCGTTCCGCCTGGCTGGCCAGCTGGCTGGCCCGGTCCATCTGGCCAGCGTCGTTGGCCGCGGTGGCGGCGGCCAGCAGCCGCCGGGCCCGGTCCGGCCCGGCCGGCGTGAGCTGGGCGGCGCGCTCATACGCGGCCGACACCGCAACATAGCCACCCTGCTCCCGGGACCGCTCCGCCGCGCGCTCCAGCTCCGCGGCGACCGTCTCGTCCGGCCCGGTGCTGGCCCCGGCCAGATGCCAGGCCCGCCGCCCGGCATGATCCGGTTGCCCAGCCAGCGCGCGGGCCAGGGCACGGTGCGCAGCCACCCGGGCGGCCAGCGGCGCGCCGTGATAGGCCACGGCCCGGACCAGCGGGTGCCGGAACACCAATCGATTTTGCTGAACGGCTATCAGCCGGGCACGCTCGGCCTCGGCCAGTGCGTCAATCCCAGCGCCCAGGTCGGCGGCCGCCTGCAACATGAGCGTCAGGTCGCCGGTGGGCTCGGCCGCGGCGAGCAGCAAGACCAGCTGGGCCGGGTCGCTGAGTTGCCGCACCTGAGCCGACAGTACGTCCTGCACCCGCTGGGTCACCGGGAGCGGGCCGGCCGCGGCGGCGCCCGCCTGGCCGGGCAGCGCGGCCGCCAGCTCCACCAGCGCCAGCGGGTTGCCCTCGGCCTCGGCCAGCACCCGCTCCCGGAGCGCCGGGCTCAGCTGCGGGGCCCGCTCAGCTAGCACCCGCCCGGCCTGATCGGGAGGCAGCCCGGTCAAGGACAGGTCGCGCAACCCGGTCGCGGCGGGCGGGCTGGAGGCATCCCGGCTGGCCAGCACCATCACCACCCCTTCGGCGTCCAGCCGGCGGGCGGCGAACAGCACCGCGTCCGCCGAGGCGGCGTCCAGCCACTGCGCGTCGTCGATGAGGCAGAGCACCGGGGAATCGGCGGCCAGTTCGGAGAGCAGGCTCAGCACAGCCAGCCCGACCAGGAAACGGTCGTGGCGGCCCGGTGCCGACAGG
>DATCUG010000171.1:0-3492 GCA_036567525.1 Streptosporangiaceae bacterium
GGCCGGCCGCGTGGCCGATCCGCCCGCCGAGTTCCAGCCCGCCCAGCGACATCAGCACGCTGACGGCCCCGATCACGATGGCCGCGCCGGCCACGCTGATGTGCAGCGTGCCCAGGGCGAACCCGGCGGCCAGGTTGTCCAGGCTGAGCGCGAACGCGGTGAGGATCAGCTTGCCCAGGCTCATGGTGTGGGCCGGGTGCGCCCCGGGCCCGCCCCCCGCTGGCCAGCCGGGCTGGCGCAGCGCCCGGAGCACGGTGATCCCGCCTAGCACGATCAGCAGGCCGGCCCCGATCCAGCGAGCCAGCTGGCCGATGCCGGTGGCCAGCCCGGCCCCGATGACCAGCCCGACGATGGGCATCCCGGCCTCGAACGCGCCGAACACCAGCGCCACCCGCAGCCGGGTCCGTGCGGTGACCCCACCGAAGCCAATGCCGATAGCCGCCGCCAGGTTGCCCAGGCCAACCGAGGCCGCGACGAGCAGCAGAGGGAGCACGCGCACAGGCTAGAGCCGGGCTGGGTTCAGGGTGCGGGTTCTTGCAGTTCGACCCGGTTCCCGGCCGGGTCGTCGAGGAACGACTGCCGTCCGGTGCCGACCGGGACCGGATCGGTGACCTTGATCCCCTGCCCACGCAGTTCCGTCACCACCGCGTCGAGGTCCGACACGGCCAGCGCGAAGTGCTGGCCGAGGGACGGCGGGACATCCGCTTCGATGAGGTGGATCTGCTGGCCGCCAGCGTCCAGCCAGGCACCGCCGAAGCTGAAGTCCGGCCGGTCGGTGCGCTCGGTCAGGCCGAGCACCCGGGTGTAGAAGTCGAGCGCCGCTGGGACGTCACGGACGTTGAGCGAAACATGGTGCAGCCCGTCAGGTCTCATACCGTCCAGTCTCGCAGTCAGGCCTGTCCCCCACCAGGGTTGGTGACCCGGCCGAGGAACAGCGGCCACCCGCTGGCCAGCTCGGTGATGGCGAACAGGAACGGCCGGTCCACGATCATCTCGACCGGCGGGCCGGGGTCCCGCACCCGGGCCGACGCCCTGATCGCCACGGCGGTGGCCGCGGCCGCCTCGGTGCCCTGCTCGTCCACGTCGAGATAGGCCTGGTGCACGACGTCACTGATGTGCACCGGCTGGGCGGTGGTGATGCCGGAGAAGTCGGCCCGGCTGGTAAACGCCAGCGGCATGCCCAGCGCGGTCAGCGCGGGACCGAGGCTGATCTGGCCGGTCACCCGGAACCTGGGCAGCGCCAGGGTGACCTGGCGGGTGGCCAGCCCGGCCAGCAGGCCGCCCAGGCCGTCGTGGGCCAGCCGGGACTCCACCGGCGCCAGCGGGCCGTCGGGCAGCACGATGACCATGCCGAGCCGCTGCCCCGCGTAGGGCAGCTGCACCAGCTGGTACCCATCGCCGCGCAGATAGCCCAGCCGCTCCTGGAGCCGCATGGTGGGGACCGGCCGCTCGGTGCCCGGCGCCGGGTGGAACGGGGCATCCTGGGTCGCGCCCGGCGGGAACGGGTACGTCCAGGCGGCCTTCAGGTAGATGGCGCTGGCCAGCACCAGCCGGGTGTACTCGGTGATCACCCCGGGCGGGATCAAGCCGGTGATCTTCCCCGCGGTCTGCTCGCTGATCAGGTCGTTGATCTGCTGCCGGGCCGGGCCGGCCGCCTGGATGAAGTCGGCCGCCCGGAGCTGGGCGCACGCCGCCTGGGCCAGCGCGGCGGTGAAGTCCGGCTGCAGCGGCAGCCCGGACTGGACCCACACGGTGTTCGGCGCGCGCAGCGTGAGGTGTTCACCGGCCAGGCCATCCAGCCGGGCGCAGGTCTGCAGTAGCCCGGCCGCCGCGTCCTGCGGCTTGGCCAGGTGCAGGGTGGCGGCCAGTTGGGTGGCTGTCTCGCCCTGCGCGCCGAGGAGCGCCATCTGCAGCGCGGCGGCGATGTTGGCCGGCGCGAAGACCAGGTTGCCGGTCCCGCCCAGTACCCGGTACAGGTCCGCACCGAACAGGTCGTCCGGCCACGTGCTAGCCGTTCGGCTAATCATGGTTGCGGGCCAGCCGGTTGATCGCTTCGCGCAGCACCTCGTCCCGCTTGCAGAACGCGAACCGCACCTGGCTGCGGCCGGCCGCCGCGTTGTCGTAGAACACCGAACTGGGGATGGCCACCACCCCGGCCCGCCCTGGCAGCCGGCGGCAGAAGTCCATCCCGTCGGTCTCGCCGAGCGGCCGGATATCGGTGGTCACGAAGTAGGTGCCGGCCGGCTGGTACACCTCGAACCCCACCTCGGCCAGCCCGGCGCAGAGCAGGTCCCGCTTGCCCCGCAGCTCGGTGCTGATCGCGGCGAAGTACGCGTCGGGCAGCGCTAGGGCCTGGGCCACCGCGTACTGGAACGGCCCGCCGGTGACGTAGGTGAGGAACTGCTTGACCGTGCGCACCGCGGTGACCAGTTCCGGGGTGCCGGTCACCCAGCCGATCTTCCAGCCGGTGAACGAGAACGTCTTGGCCGCCGAGCTGATCGTCACGGTGCGCTCGCGCATCCCGGGCAGGGTGGCGATCGGCACGTGCTCCCCCTCGAAGAGCAGGTGCTCGTACACCTCGTCGGACACCACCAGCAGGTCGTGCTCGCAGGCCAGCGCAGCGATCTCGGTCAGCTCGGCCCGGCTGAACACGGCCCCGGTCGGGTTGTGCGGCGTGTTCAGCAGGATGAGCCGGGTGCGCGGGGTGATGGCCGCGCGGAGCGCGGCCAGGTCGGGCCGGAAGCCGGGCGGCCGCAGCGTCACCGGCACCCGGACCGCGCCCGCCATGGCCAGGCAGGCGGCGTAGGAGTCGTAGTACGGCTCGAACGCGATCGCCTCGTCGCCCGGCTCCAGCAGTGCGATCAGCGCGGCCGCGATCCCCTCGGTGGCGCCCGCGGTGACCAGCACCTCGGCATCCGGGTCCAGGTCCACGCCGTAGAACCGCTTCTGGTGCGCGGCCACCGCGTGCCGCAGCTCCGGGATGCCCGGGCCGGGCGGGTACTGGTTGCCCCTGCCTTCCATGATCGCGGCCGCGGCGGCTGCGGCCACCTCGGCCGGGCCGTCGGTGTCCGGGAAGCCCTGGCCCAGGTTGACCGACCCGGTGGTCAGCGCGAGCGCGGACATCTCCGCGAAGATCGTCGTGCCCAGCCCGGCCAGCCGCCGGTTCAGCAGGGGCCGATTCGAGGATGTTGCCACGGTGTCATGACATCACGCCGGATGGCTCGCCGTCCCTACCAGGTGGTGACTGCCGATCCGGGGGTCCGCTGGTTTAGCCTGCGGTCATGCGTATTGCGTTGTGCCAGCTGCCGGTCAGCCCCGATCCTGCGGTCAATCTGGGCCGGGTGCGCGGGGCGCTGGACCGTGCCGCGGGGCAGGGCGCGGAGCTGGCCGTGTTCCCGGAAGCGACGCAGGCCCGGTTCGGCACCGACCTGCAGGCGGTGGCCGAGCCGCTGGACGGCCCGTTCGGCGCCGGGCTGGCCGCCGCGGCCCGGG
>DATCUG010000172.1:0-3750 GCA_036567525.1 Streptosporangiaceae bacterium
GGTCCAGCCGCCACTCCAGCACGTTGCGCTCGATCACCAGGGCACCTGGCACCTCGCCCTCGGCGGCCCGCTGCGCGGCGGGCCGGATGTCCACCAGCAGCGCCCCCGCCTGCATGGCGGCCTGCGCCTGCTGGGGGCCGACCCGGTCCAGCCGGGCCCGGGCCGCGCCGAGCAGCTCATCAATCGTGCGCGCCCCGGCCGGTTTGTGCTCGCTCACCAGCGCTCCCCTGCTGTCTCCACGGCGGCCAGCACCAGGCCGCCGGCGGTCAGGTCGTAGCGCCGCATCCCGGCCAGCGGCGGGGAGTAGGCGTGGATGCTCACGGCCGGCCCGGCGGACGCGTTCACCACGTCGTGCACATGGGCCGGCCCGAACGACCGTACCCGCCCGGCCGCGAAGTCGGCACCAGTGGGCAGGCCGGTCCCCCGGCTGCCCGCCGTGGTGTACTCGCGCAGTTCACCGTGCACCACCGCGAACGCCCCGGCGGACCCACAGTGGTCGTGGAACCCAGTGCGCTGCCCGGGCAGCCAGCTGAGCAGCCAGACCTCGTGGTTGTCGCCCTCTTCCAAGCGCTGGTACCAGCGCTCGCCCTGGCGGTACTGGACCTGGGCGGCCCAGTCGTGCCCGGACGCGGCCGCCTGGGCCAGCGCGGCCAGCCGGGAGGGAGCCAGCCGGGAGGGGGCCAGCCGCTGGCGGACTCCGTTGTTCGCGAGAAGCATCCTAGTTATCCTACTGTTATAATAGGTAATGGGTGTACGCAGAGGTTAGCACGTCCTGGCCAGCCGGCTGGACCGAACACACTACGACGCCAGCTCAGCCGCGACGTTCGCCCAGGATGGGGTGCCAGTCCGGGGCGCGGCGTTCGTTCCGCCGGCCCGGAAACACGTTTGCCGCCGTCCGCGCCTGGCTGTCATGCTGACGGCAGGGCGCACGGGGGCGCCCGGACCGGCCGCCCGCCAGGCTGGCCGGTGACGGCAGGACCAGCCGCCGCGGCGGCCTGGTCACCGGGGCGCCGCTGGCCAGCGGCATGAGGGGAACGTTCTGCAGGCAGCAGCCGGCCCGGTCATGCCCGCGCGACGCCGCGCCGGGCCCAGCGGCGCGAACCCAGCCAATTCACCCAACACTCGCGATATGACTTGACATCACCGGCAAACGCGATACATCGTGTACGCGGTGCCAGCCGGACCGGCCGGCGGCACCGGCACCGCTCGGGAGGATTTCGTGGCCACGGGGGCAACCAGCACAGGACCAGGCAGTACGGGGAAGACGAGCTGGGGCCGCCGGATCGCGGCCCTGCCCAGCGGGCGGCGGACGAAATGGTTCGTGCTCGCGTTCTGGCTGATCGTGATCGTGCTGCTCGGCTCCCTGGCCGGGAAGCTGATGGGCGCGGAGAAGAACGATGCCTCCGCCTACCTGCCCGCCTCGGCCGAGTCCACCCAGGCGCTCAACCTGCAGAACCACTTCACGGCCAAGAACCTGAACCCGGCCGTGGTGGTGTACGTGCGGCCGTCCGGCCTGACCCACGCCGACCTGGCCAAGGCGGCCCAGGACGCGCACACGTTCGCGGCGCTGCCGCACGCCGGCCAGGTCCTCGGCCCGGTCCCGGCCAAGGACGGCCAGGCGGCCGAGATCCTGATCAACGCCCACCTCGGCTACAGCAACGCGATCACCGACTTCGTGACCAAGCTGCACAGCGTGGCCAGCTCCGGCGACCCCGGGCTGCACGCCTACGTGACCGGCCCGGCGGCCAGCGCGGCTGACTCGGTCAAGATCTTCAAGGGCATCGACTCCACGCTGCTGTACGCCACGCTGGCCGTGGTCATCGTGCTGCTGCTGCTCACCTACCGCAGCCCGATCCTGTGGCTGCTGCCGATCATCTCGGCCGGGGTGGCGCTGACCACCGCCGAGGCGTTCATCTACCTGCTCATCCAGCACGCGGGCCTGGTGGTGAACGGGCAGAGCGCGGGCATCCTGGTGGTCCTGGTGCTGGGCGCGTCCACCGACTACGCCCTGCTGCTGGTGGCCCGGTACCGGGAGGAACTACGCCGGCATGAGGACCGGCACGAGGCCATGGCCATCGCCATGCGCCGGGCCGGCCCGGCCATCGTGGCCAGCGGGCTGACCGTCGTGGCCGGCATGCTGTGCCTGCTGGCCGCGGACTCGGCCGACATCTCCGGGCTGGGCCCGGTGGCCGCGATCGGCATCGCGGTCGGGCTGCTGGCCATGGTCACGCTGCTGCCCGCGCTGCTGGTGATCACCGGCCGCTGGGTGTTCTGGCCGTACAAGCCGCGGTACGGCTCGGCCGACCCCACCTCGCGCGGGCCGTGGGCCCGGATCGGCCAGCGGATCGCTGGCCGCCCCCGGTCCATCTGGATCCTCACCGCGGTGATCCTGGCCGTGTTCTCGCTCGGCCTGATCGGCTTCCGGTTCGGCACGCTGACCCAGGCCCAGTCCTACCGCGGCACGCCGAGCGCGGTGGCGGGCGAGCAGGTGCTGGCCGCGCACTTCCCGGCCGGTTCCGGCCAGCCGGTCCAGGTGTACGGCAAGGCCACCGCGGCCGCGCCACTGCGCGCCGCGCTGGCCAGCACCACGGGCATCGCCGCGGTCAGCCCGCCCCAGGTACGGGACGGGCTGGTGCTGATCCAGGGCACGCTGGCCGCGCCGCCGGACAGCCAGGCCGCCTACGGCACAGTCAACCGGGTACGCGACGCGGTGCACGCGGTGCCCGGTGCGGACGCCAAGGTCGGCGGGGCCACCGCGATCAACCTCGACGTGGAGAACTACGCCATCCGGGACCGCAACGTGATCATCCCGCTGGTGCTGGTCGTGGTGCTGATCATCCTGGCCCTGCTGCTCCGCGCGGTGGTCGCGCCGCTGCTGCTGATCGGCACCGTGATCCTGTCCTACTTCGCGTCGCTCGGTATCTCGGCGGTGTTCTTCAAGTACGTGTTCGGGTTCGCCGGGGCGGACAACTCGATGCCGCTGTTCGCGTTCGTGTTCCTGGTCGCGCTGGGCATCGACTACAACATCTTCCTGATGACCCGGGTCCGCGAGGAGACGGTCAAGGCCGGCACTCACCGGGGCATGCTGACCGGCCTGGCCGCCACCGGAGGGGTGATCACCTCGGCAGGCCTGATCCTGGCGGGCACGTTCGCGACGCTGGGCACGCTGCCGCTGGTGATCCTCACCGAGGTCGGCTTCACGGTGGCCCTGGGCGTGCTGCTGGACACCCTGATCGTCCGGTCCGTCCTGGTCACCGCGCTGACCCTGGACGTCGGACGGCACATGTGGTGGCCGAGCAGCCTGGCCCGGCCGCGGGCCGAAGAGGCGCTCCCGCCACCGGTCCAGCTCACCCGGACGCGGTGACACCCGCTCCCCCGCGGCCGGCCCAGCCGGAGCATCCTCGTACAGTTGAATCCCGTGGGATCAAGTAGCGCAGAGTACCTGGAGACGGCTGGGCTCACGGTCCGCACCATCCCAGTCGCCGACCCAGGCGACCTGGCCAGCCAGTTGCCCGGCCCGGCCGCGCTGGCCTGGATTCACGGCGGCGAGGGACTGATCGGCTGGGGCGAGGTGGCCCGGGTCACCCTGCCGGCCGGGCAGGACAGGTTCACCGCGGCCGACAAGTGGCTGCGCGAAGCGCTTGACGGGGCCCGGATCGACGACGAGGTGGGGGCGCCCGGCTGCGGGCCAGTGGCGTTCGGCAGCTTCACGTTCGATCCGGCGTCGGACGGGTCAGTGCTGGTACTGCC
>DATCUG010000173.1:0-6231 GCA_036567525.1 Streptosporangiaceae bacterium
TGCTCTGCTGGCCGGGCATGCTCTGCTGCGCCGGCATGCCATTCTGGCTGGGCATGCCATTCTGGCCGCCCGGCATCCCCGGCTGACCCGGCGCAGACTGCTGGCCCAGCATGCCCTGCTGGCCCGGCATGGACTGCTGGCCCGGCATGGAATGCTGGCTGGGCAGGCCGTTCTGGCCCGGCATGCTCTGACGACCTGGCATGCTCTGCTGACCGGGCATGGACTGCTGCGCGGACATGGACTGACCAGGCATGCCCTGCCCGAGCAGGGTCGGCCCGGCGGCCAGATTCTGCGGCTGGCCGGGCAGGTCCGGCTGTCCCTGGGCCGCCGGGTCACCACGCTGCGCCGGCGCCGAGCCCAGCGGATCCGGCAGCGAGCCCGGACCACCCACCGCCTCGGCCGAATTCCCACCCTGCCCGCGGCCGGACGGCACGGCCGGCCGGCCCTCGGCTGGCCCGCCGGGCTGGCGGCGCGGCAGCGGCGGTGCCTGCACCGCGTTCGCGACCGGCTGGGCCACCGGCTGGGCGGCCCGCTGGTACTCAGCCACCACCGGCGCGGTGTAGATGGCCGGCGGAGCCGGGTGCGAGCCCGCGGACAGGGCCTGCTGGGCCAGCGGGCCGACGACCGGCCCGTGCCCGTTGGTCAGCGCGCGCCCCGCGGACACCGGTAGCTGGTACGGCTCGCCCGCGCTCAGCGCGGTGGCCCCGGCGACCAGTTCGGTGTAGGGACGCAGGTGCCCGTCGCCGATCTCGATGATGTCGTCACATTCCTGCCGCAGGCTGCGCGAGATGGTCCAGTTGCCGCCCACCGTGATGTGCACGATCAGTACCCGGACACCCATGTCCTGCACGTCGGCGACCACCGGGGCCAGATCCTCTTCCGCGCTGACCAGCAGCGCGTCACTGATCGCGTTGTTGCGGGCCAGCGTGGTCAGGTCGCGGCGGATCTCGCTCTCCACGCCTTCGCGGCGGCCCGGCCGCAGCTTCCCCAGCCGCAGCTTCAGCCCGGGCAGATCGGCCAGCGTGTCGTGTTCCGGGGCCCGGCGGCCCTCGACGGTAGCCTCATACCAGTAGCAGCGGAGCAACGAGAGGCTGGTCCGTTCCCGCGCGATGCTGCTGAAGAACTGCAGCAGGCCTGCGTAGTCCCAGGACACGGACTCACGGTGCCGGGTTCCGTGGACGGCCATCGCGCCATCGGCCAGCACGTAGCCCGCGTCCACGAACAGCGCGCACCGGTCCACGCGACACCGTCCTTCCCTCGACGCGAGACGTTACCAGCGCTCAGCCGTCCGTGTTGATGGATCTAGTGTGATGGGTCGCGAGCAGGTCGCGGGCATCCGCGGGGAGAAGTCCGCTCTCGGCAGAAGCGTCCCCGGCGCTTGCTCACGGCCCGGCATAGTCTTCCGCCATGCGACTTCTTGTTCTCGGGGGTACCCGGTTCCTCGGGCGTGCCATCGTGGACGAAGCGATCAGGCGTGGCTATGACGTCACAACCTTCACACGGGGGCTGAGCGGCGAGCCCCGGCCCGGTGCCGAGGCACTGCACGGAGACCGTACCAGTTCCGCGGACCTGCTCAGGCTGGGTGACCGAGATTTTGACATGGTCATAGACACCTCGGTCATCGCGCCGCGGCACGTGGCCGCGTCGGCTCAGCTACTGGCCTCACGAGTAGGCCACTACACGTACGTATCCACGATTTCGGTCTACGCCAATTACCCGCGTGAGCCGGTCGACGAGGATTCCGCCGTGCTGGACTGCCCAGCCGACGCGGACGGCACGATCGAGTCGCTCGGCTACGGCGAGCTGAAAGCGGGCAGCGAGCGGGCGGTGGCGGACGCCTTCCCGGGGCGCCACCTGATCGCCCGCCCGGGGCTGATCGTCGGCCCGCACGAGACGACCGGCCGGCTGCCCTGGTGGCTGGCCCGGATCGCCCGCGGCGGGGCTGTCCTCGCCCCCGGCGATCCGGACCGGCCGGTCCGGATGACCGACGCCCGCGATCTCGCCGCGTGGCTGATCGACAACTCCCGGCGGCGCATCCCGGGCATCATCAACGTGCCCGGGTCGGACGGCGCGCGGTTCGGCGACCTGCTCACCACCTGTGGCGAGATGACCAAGGCTGACCGGCGCACCAGCCTGGACCTGCGCTGGGTGCCGGACCAGGTGCTGCTTGACGCGGGTGTCGAGCCGTGGACCGAACTGCCCATGTGGGCGCCGGACACCCCGGAACTGGCCGGAATCTGGACCGTGTCCGGCGACCGCGCGCTGCGCACCGGGTTCCGCTACCGGCCGCTCACCGACACGGTGCACGACACCTGGGCCTGGCTCCGGCTGGAGGCGGCCGCCCAGGGCACCGACCTGAGCCGCCTGGACGTCGGCCGTCCCGGCGGCAGCGGTGTCCCGCCGCTCGGCCTGGACCCGGCCAAGGAGGACCAAATCCTGACCGGCCTCGGCTGATCTGCCCAGCCACCGCGGCCGGGTAGGCTGCTCACGCGTGAGCGAGCCGAAGGGGCGCGGCGCCGACTGGACTGAGGAGCGAGGTACGAGCGACCGAGCGACGAGGGAAGGAGGCGCCTCCAGGCGCCCCGGGAGGCGAGCGGGAGACAGCGTGAGCGACCGCGAGGACCTGCTGCGTTTGATCAAGGACAAGGCCGTGGTGCACGGCGATTTCGTGCTGTCCTCCGGGCAGCGCGCCACCTGGTACATCGACCTGCGCCGGGTCCTGCTCAGCGGAGCGGGCGCGGCGCTGGCCGGGCGGGTGATGCGCGACCTTACCGCCGGGCTGGACTACGACGCGGTAGGCGGGCTGACCCTGGGTGCGGACCCGGTGTCCGCCGCCATGCTGCACACCGCGAGCGCTGCGGGTCAGTCGCTGGACGCTTTCGTTGTGCGGAAAGAAGGGAAGGCGCACGGCCTGCAGCGGCGCATCGAGGGTCCGGGCGTCGAAGGGCGCCGGGTGTTGGCCGTGGAGGACACCTCGACCACCGGCAATTCCGTGCTGACCGCGGTGGACGCGCTGCGCGAGGCGGGCGCCGAGGTGGTCGGGGTGGCGGTGGTGGTGGAACGCGGCGCGCGGGACAAGGTGGCCGCGCGCGGGCTGCCCTACCTGGCCGCCTATGACATGGGCGACCTGGGCCTGGGCTGATCGCCAGCCGGGCGGCGGGCCGCGGCGTGGGCGCCGCCGCCACCACCAGCCGGGGGCTCGCGGCGGATCTCGCGCAGCCGGTACAGCACCAGCCCGACGATGGCCGCCACGACCAGCACGGCGATCAGGTAGCCAGCCACCGAGATCCCGTGCTCGATGCTGGTCCAGGTGCTGCTCAGGCCGTAGCCGAGCAGCGAGATCACGGTCACCCAGATCGCGGTGCCGATGAGGCTGAGCACGCCGAACAGCAGCGCGGGCATCTTGATGAAGCCGGCCACGATCGAGATGAACGTGCGCACCACCGGCAGCGCCCGGCCGACCGGCACCGCCCAGGCGCCACGGCCGGCGAAGAAGCGTTCGGCCCGGTCGATGTCCCGCTCGGTGACGAGCAGATAGCGGCCGAACCGGGACACCAGCGGCCGCTCACCGACCCGGCCCACGGTGTAGGAGACATAGGAGCCGATGAGTTCGGCCACCGTGCCCACGATGATGACCGCGACTATGTTCAGCTTGCCTTCGCCTGCCAGCACCCCGGCGAACCCGAAGGTGATCTCCGACGGGATTGGGATACAGCACGCCTCGAGGAAGCCGAACAAGAAGACGGCCGCCAGACCCCACTGGCTGAGAAAGCTCTCCATAGCTCACTGTTGTACCGCATCCCGGGAGTGCTCCGGCCCGTAGCGGGCCAGCTTAGGAGACCCTTAACCAGCCAGAGTTCCGCGGTGCGCGCCGCTGCGATACTAGACAGCACTACGAGACAGGGAGCCGATCGACCATGCCTATCGCCACCCCAGAGGTCTACGCGCAGATGCTGGACCGGGCCAAGGAACGGGGTTTTGCTTACCCGGCCATCAATGTGACCTCCAGCCAGACGCTGAATGCGGCGCTGCGTGGCTTCGCTGATGCGGAGAGCGACGGAATCATCCAGGTATCGACCGGTGGCGCCGAATATCTGTCCGGGGCGGCCGTCAAGGACATGGTGACCGGGTCGGCCGCGCTGGCCGCGTTCGCCCGCGAAGTGGCGGCCCGGTACCCCGTGCAGATCGCGCTGCACACCGACCACTGCCCCAAGGACAAGCTGGACGGCTTCATGCGCCCGCTGGTCAAGCTGTCCCAGGAACGGGTGGCCCGGGGCGAAGAGCCACTGTTCAACTCGCACATGTGGGACGGGTCGGCGGTGCCGCTGGACGAGAACATCGCGCTGGCCACCGAACTGCTGGCCGAGTGCGCCAAGGCGCGGGCCGTGATGGAGATGGAGATCGGCGTCGTCGGTGGCGAGGAAGACGGCGTCACCGGCGAGATGAACGAGAAGCTGTACAGCACCCCGGAGGACGCGCTGGCCGTGGCCGAGGCGCTCGGCCTGGGTGAGAACGGCCGGTATCTGCTGGCCGCCACGTTCGGCAACGTGCACGGCGTGTACAAGCCGGGGCACGTCACGCTGCGGCCGCCCATCCTGCACGACATCCAGGACGCGGTGGGCGCCAAGTACGGCGTGGACAAGCCGTTCGACCTGGTCTTCCACGGCGGCTCCGGGTCAGCCCTGGAGGAGATCCGGGAGGCCATCTCCTACGGCGTGGTCAAGATGAACGTGGACACCGACACCCAGTACGCGTTCACCCGGCCGGTCGTGGACCACATGTTCCGCATGTACGACGGCGTGCTGAAGATCGACGGCGAGGTGGGCAACAAGAAGGCCTACGACCCGCGTTCGTATGGCAAGGCCGCCGAGTCCGGCATGTCCAGCCGGATCGTCCGGGCTTGCGAGGACCTGCTCTCGGCCGGCACCAAGCTCAGCTAGCTCGCTCTGCCGCACTGCGTTCCGCTGTCTGGCGGAACGCAGTGCGGATGGCCGTCACCACCTGGGCCGGTACCCGGGTGATCTCCGGCCAGGTGAAATGCACCACTTCGAAGCCGGCCGCGCGCAGCCTGGCGTCCCGGTTCAGCTGAGCCATCGCCTGGGCTGGCCGGTCGTACTTGACGGCGCCGTCGGCCTCGGCGATCGTCCGGTGCTCCCGCCACAGGAAGTCCACCCGCCCGGCGATCTCTCCTTCCGCCCCTACCCACGCCTGTAGCTCAGGCGGGGGTAGCCCATGCTCGTGAAACACCGCCCGGCTGATTGACTCAAACACCGATTCCGCCAGCGGATCGGCGAACGCGACCACCCGCCGGGCCCGCTGGATACCAGGCCAGCGCGGACATTCCCCGAGCACCGTGGCCAGTTCGCCCGGTGTCGTCAGCTGGGCCCGTAACGCAGAATCGGCGATCGCCACTCCCGCAGCGAACGGGACGGTCCGGGCCAGGTCGGCGACCGTCCGGGCTACCGAGGTGACCGGAACCCCCCGGCACCAACTGACATGCCCGGCCGGGAGCGCCGCCACGTGCAGCAGGATGCCCGGGCGCCTGCTCCGGCTGCCGGGACCATCGCGGGTCCTGGTTAGTTCGACCCGGCTGCCCCGGGGCGGCCCGACCAGGCTGAGGCCGTGCACGATCGCGGCGGACCGATGGCTGCCAGCCACGCGGGATCGAGTCGAGGCGATGGCGGCCGCCACCTGGAGCAGGTGAGCAGCCGCCTGGTCCCCCGCTACCGAGTCGGCAAGCGCGGCCGGCGCATACACCCCGGTGCGCGGCGATCGCAGCGTGCCGTGGCCGGCCAGTCGCTGGATCTGCCCTGCGGATAACCCGGCCGCCCGCAACCGGGCAGCGGTAGTCACCCCGGAGATCTTGACCGTTCTGCTGTCCACGGCGCTCACGTTGCACCGAGGCACCGACAGTTCCACACTCCGCCGACCCGTCGGGGCCGGCCACATGTCACCCCGGATGACTGGCGCGTGGCACATGTCACCCCAGATGACGGCAAATTGTCCCTTTTGCCGGAATCGACGCGCGACACGGGGTGATAGGTGGGGTGAGGCGCGCATTTGGGGTGACATGTGCCGGTGCGGCTTGCGCGAGGAGGGTGGCGGAGACGGGGCCTGGAGCCGCGCCGGGTGGGGTTGCGTGGCCGTTGGGACTAGTGAGGTCCGCGGGATGAGGAGGCAGCGCGAGCGGGTGGGCGGCGCGGCCGGATGGCCAGTGCGGCCGGTGGGCGG